>JAOUKW010000622.1 GCA_029882335.1 Candidatus Heimdallarchaeota archaeon
CCTTATTTCAGGAAAGATTAGATTTAATTGAACCTGAATTTCTTACACAGTATACAAATATCTATTTAATTTGTGGATCTAAAAAAGCAATTTTATTTGATACAGGATCTGGTTCATACCAACTATCCACGGAAATAAATAAAATTTGGGATATAAAAGAACTAATTGTTATTAACTCTCATTCACATTTTGATCATATTGGTTCAAATTCAGAATTTAAAGAGATATATATTCAGGAGTCTGAGTTGAATTTTATTGATGGTAATTACGACTTATCTTTTCTTCGCGATTCAAAATCAACCCATCTCAGTGCCTATCAAATCAATGATTTTAAAATCAAACCAGCTAATAAAATCATACCATTACAAGGTGGAGAAGTATTTGATCTTGGGGATTATAAAGTTACAGTACATCACACACCGGGTCATACGCCAGGTTCTATTTGTTTATCTACTTCAAAAAGAGAATTATTTACAGGAGATACAATTCATTACGGTAGTATATACCTACCTGAAAAAAAAAATTTTGAAATATATCAAAACTCATTACTTCAACTTTTATCATTGGTAAAAAAAGGAAATTGGAGCATATTTCCAGCTCACGAATTATATAATGTTGACAAATCAGTAATTGAGGAGTTATTAATTATATTGGATGAATTCGATTATACAAATCCCAATAGTCGATTTAATCAGTATTTAAATAAATTTATACTAAAATCAACAAAATTTAATTTGATCTATTGAACTTCCTTTGGGTTAAAGATGGAAATTATCTTCTCTTTATTAATCTCATCAGGTATAGATTGATCGGTTATTGAATTGAAGTACTTGCCTAGTGCAAATAGTCTTCTACATGCAGAATAAGAATACATTCCTTTTTTATAATAATATACTATAATTTTATCTGAGATGCTAAATTTATATATATTATATTTCTTAGAAGTGATTCGTTGATATCGAGAATCTTGAATAATCTGATCTTTTAAAAATAAATTCAAATCAATACCATATTGCTCAATTAGATTTGTGTCAAATATATGTTCAAATTCCTTGGTATTATTTTCATATATTTGAATTGCAATGGCATAATCATTTTTCAAAATAGGGATATCTCTTATTTTGATGGTTTGAGCGACTAGAGTATCAACATATCCACTATGTATAATTTCAGGTGAAGCCTTGACATCTCCCAAGTCAACAAAATGTTCTAATAAATCATCTAATAAATTAGAAATTTTTATAGAAACTGAAAAATATCCCTTGGAAATCATAAGTTGTAGACATTGTTCAAGGAGAGATCTTGCCATCTCGAATTTATTCTTTAAAATAGATATTTTTGCCTGAAGAAAATAAATTTCTGCAAGTAAAGAGTAAGACTTCTGTTCGGCAAAAACCTTGAGTAAATTTTCAAAGATTACCTGTCCTTCCACAAATTTTGAATCATCCTCTAGAAGAATCGCGTGAATCAATAACATTTCACATAAACTTATTGTGGCAAATAATGTTAATTCATAATCTATAATATCTTCAGAAATAATTCCTCGAAATACTTTTATTGCATATTCTTGATTTCCAGTAAAATTAGAAAGCTTAGATTCTATGGCTTTGATAATGTCATATTGTTGAGTAATGATTAAAATATCTGGATTATCTTCTTTTAAATACAATAATCCATCCAGAAAGATTG
>JAOUKW010000222.1 GCA_029882335.1 Candidatus Heimdallarchaeota archaeon
AAAAGATAGTTTATTATTATATTTTTATTCATTTTCTAATAATAAAAGTAATTTATTCAGAAATTATATGTAAATTATTGTACAAAATAAAATATTATCAGTTTATTGATCTATTGGGATGATTATTATTAATAAAATTGTGATCTCGAAATTGGCTTTTTCATCAAAATTTGGTCAAAATCTTCTTAATGATACTCAAAATTTGATTACTAATATTCCAATGTTGAAAACTTCTGTACTTTCGTATTATTCTTTGTTAAATATTGATTATCCTGATGATAGAATTCATATTGATATCTATATGCTAAATTTAATTTATTTTATCGGGAGAAATGTTTTAAAATTAAAAAATATAAATGTAGATTGGTTAGATATACAGATCATAGAATCAAACATGATTATAAATAATGAAATGTATTATAATGAGCTTGAAAAAATCATTCCTATTGAGATATACTCTGACGGATCATCAATCTTAAAATTACTTAATGATTTATTTCAAAATCTATTTCCAAAAGAATACATAACCACCCTTGGAGAGTTCTTTACACCAAAAAGTATAATCGAATTAATGATAAAAGAGCTTGATTTTGGAAATAAATTTTTTGTAGATCCATCATGTGGGGTAGGCAATATCCTTTTTGTTGTTATTGAATCATTTTTGAAGAAGCAGATACCTGTACCACAAATTCTTAATTTATTTTCTGGATTTGATGTGAATATTTTTTCAGTACAAATATGTCGTGTTCTCCTATTAATTAAACTAAGTTCAAATTACAAATTTATAGAAGATCCAAAGATATTACCCATATTTATTAATGATGTAATTTTAAACCACAATAGTAAAATCTACAATTCCTCCAATAAATTTTTGAATCAATTTCATATTGGTCAAAAAACTTGGAATGACCTAGGTAACGTGAATATCATCATTGGAAATCCTCCTTGGATAAAGTGGAGTAAAATTAATGTTGAATATAAAGAATTGTTAAAAGTAAAATGGGATTTCTTATTTACACAATTAGGATGGAGATCACTTGTTGCAGCAGGTGGAGTAGACATTAGTGCCTTATTTGTATATTCTTATGTAGAAAAACTTGCAAAAAATGGAAAAATGATCCTAGTTCTACCACTTTCACTGTTTAAATCAAAATCAGGTGGTCAAAGATTTCGATTATTCATTGACAAAAACAATGTTAATTTCGAATTAATAAAAATTCTGGATTTTTCTCAACAAAATTTATTTAATAAGGCTTCAAATGCCACAACTGTTGCGTTATTTAAATATAACTCAACAACAAATTATCCAATTCCTTGGATTAAAGTGAATAATAATTCAATTATAAATATGGTAGCAAAGCCAATAATTGATGAAGATGGGGCACCATTAATGTCAAACACTCTTGATAATTTACTTAAATTTGATAAAATGGCTGGAAAATCACAATATAGAGCAAGAGGTGGAATAAATACCGGTGGAGGAAATAAATATTTTTGGTTTAATGCAAAAATAACAGAACAATCAGAAGAGATAATAAAATTATTGACAACTAATTCATCACAAGCAATCGCATTAGAAAGTAAACTAGTTTATCCCCTTATAAGAGGTAAAGAAATTAAAAAATGGCAAACAAATAGAAATTTAGAAAAGAAAATCCTTGTACCTTACTTGCCAGAAATAGACTCAAAAAATGCCATAAAAGAAGATATACTACAGATTGAATTTCCAAATTGTTACAATTATTTTTTATCCATAAAAACTGAATTATCTACTCGAAAGGAGTACATAAGATGGAATAGAAAGAAAATTAAAAAAGATCCGTATTATTGCTTATTTCGTATTGGTGAATATACATTTTCAAAATATAAGGTTGCTTGGCCTCATATTAAACATAAAGAATCAATTAATGCTTGTGTACTATCAGATAATGTAATTTGTGATCAGAAGGTAATAATACTTGCTACAAATTCTTTTGATGAGGCCAACTATTTATGTGCGATTCTGAATAGTGATATTGTAAATAATTTCTTAAGCAGTTACCTAATGCTAGATGCATCATCACACATTTTAGAAGTGCTAAATATTCCAAAATATACACCTTCCACTACAATACACAAGGAACTAGCAGAATTATCTAAACAATGCCATTTAAATCTTCATAATCAAACGAGTATTAAGTTAATAGAGCAACAAATTTCAAAATTAGTTAACAAGTTATGGGGATTATAAATTAATTATTTTGTTCATACTCAAAATCATCATCAAATACAGGTTTAATATCGGTAGTTTCCACATTAAAGGTAGATGAAATGTTATCTTTCCACTCATTAATAGCCTTAAGTACCATTTCTTTATTTTCCTCGCCAAATGAATATGCATGTAAAGATAACCAGTATGTTTTTTCTGCAAACTTGGGATGTGATTTGAAGTAGACATTAGAATACTTTTCGACTAATAGATTAGTAATTTGAGTAATTTTTGATTCACCTACATTAAAAGCTTCAAATCCATATTCAATCATTTTATGAGACTTCATTTCATTTGATAACAAGGGTAATACTTCTTCTTCCATTATAGCTTTCATTTCCCCAGGCACACCAGGTAGTGATATCCAACGTTTTCCATCAACTAGGGTGAGGACACCAGGTGCACTCCCTACACTGTTATTTAATGCGATACTACCTTTAGGTAAATGGAATAATTTTGTAAAACGATCTAATTGAGAATTTCCAAATCTATCAATTAACAGATCTCTTGCCATATCATTCTCGGTAAGTGGAATATTTAATGCATCAGCAATACAGCTTAGTTGAATATCATCATGAGTAGGCCCTAATCCTCCAGATATTATTAAAACATCAGGAGAGCGATCTCTTATTTGTTTCATCACAGCAGAAGCAACTTGTAAATCATCTCGAATTACCAGATGTTGATTCACTTGAAATCCTAATTTCGTCAGTTTAAGAGATATATAACTAGCATTACTATTTACTACTCTTCCAATTAAAATTTCATTTCCTAAACATAATACTTCAGCTGATAATTGATTCACTATATTAAATTATAAGATTTTTCTTTATCATACTTTGGATTGATTCATACATTATTATTTTCCACAATTGTTCTAAGTTGTAAATTATTCATGATATTTTATCCCTAAATCAAATATAATCATTTAATTTATTTCCTAAAAGTCAATATTTTTATCTTACTACGAAAAGTATTTCTTATGACTGGTAAAATTGTTCCTCCTAAAATAAAACCTGATTCGGATAATGGGTATTTTGAGATTTTAACAAAGGCTGTGTTTCAAGCAGGATTTTCTCATGAAGTTATTCATAATAAATGGAAAGGTTTCAAAGAAATATTTGAAAATTTTGAAGTAAATAAAATTTCAAATTGGACTAAAGAAGAGATATTGAATGCTGTTGAATCTCCAAAAATTGTCAGAAATATGAAAAAGATACAAGCTACGGTTGATAATGCAAAATCATTTCAAGAAATTGTTAATTCTTTTGGATCGTTTGATGGTTATCTTGGAACTATCAGAGATAAAGGGTATCAAGAGCTATCAAAACATCTAATTAAACAATTTAAATGGTTAGGACAAACAGGAGCATATTATTTCCTTTATTGTGTGGATGAAGAAGTTCCTAATTGGCACGATAGAAAATATTAATCTATATCAAAAAAGTTAATTTTGACTCATTTATTGAATTCCTGATTCATAATTTTTGTGATTTCATTAAAAATTTGATTAGAACCATCAATTAAAACTTTTGTATCATTAATTGGTGTCACTATATCATATCCAATTTCAATCAATGTCTTAACGTTTGATGAATTTACATGAATTCCTGCAATTAACTTCTTATTTTTTACTTTACTAATTATGGTTTTTAATGCCTTATTCAATGTATCATCATAAATATTACCAAGATCGGATATTCCCAAACTTAATGAAAGATCCATAGTTCCAACATATACCCCATCTACTCCATCTACATCCAAAATTTCATCTAGATTTTCTAATCCTTCTTTAGTTTCAATCATGACCAATGCAAGAACATAATCATTTGCGGATTTTGCATATTCTGTACCATAGATGACAGATGACCTAATAGGTCCTAAACTCCTACTTCCCACAGGTGAATATTTACAAGATTTTACAAATTGAATAGCTTCTTCTTTGTTATTTATCATAGGACAAATTACAGCCATTGCACCAGCATCGAGTACTTTCATAATAATTCCAGGTTCATTCCAAGGGACTCTAACTATAGGAAAAACAGTTTTTGGAGATATCACCTGTAGCATATTCCTAGCCTCAGAATATCCAATTAATCCGTGTTGCATATCAATTGTTATTGCTTGAAATTTTGAATTTACAAAAATTTCAGCTACCCAAGTACTAGGTATGGTCAACCAAGCATTTAACACTTTTGAAGAGTTTAATACTACTCGTAGATGATTTTCATCCATAAGTTCTCCAATCCAATCTAATTTTTCTATATTATCCTTTGAATATAATTTTAATAACTATAATTAATTATTTTTCACTCAATAACTTATTTAGTTCCTCATTCAACAAATTCCAAGCAGAAATAACATGTTTTTCTTCTACTTCAGTTTGCCCGATGACCATACGTATAGTGTATTTACCATCTAATTTAGTATGAGTAAAATACGCTCTCCCAGTTTTGTTGCAATTTTGCATTAATTTGTCATTAATGCTATTTAACTCATCTAAGGTATGTTTAGGATCAAAATATCTAAAGCATAATGTATTCAACGGTACAGGTGCTAGTAATTCAAAATTATTAGATCCCTCAATAAGATTTTTTACTTTTTGAGCTAATTGTAAATGTAATCGTATTTTCTCTCGCAATCCATCAATTCCATATGTTCGAATGACAAACCATAGTTTAAGTGCTCTAAATCGTCGACCTAGTTGAATTCCCCAATCTTTGTAATTTTTTACATCAGTTGTCTTTGTTTTCAAATACTCAGGTAGAATACCAAATGTATTTACTAAACTATCTACATCTTTTACAAAATATGCGGTACAATCAAAATTGGTAAATAACCATTTATGAGGATTAAATACAAAGGTATCCACATCTTCTATACCCTCTATCATCCATTGAAGATCCTTCAAAATGAGAGCACTTCCAGCAAGAGCTGCATCAACATGAAGCCAAATGTTATATTTTTTACATATATCGCTAATTTTCTTTAAAGGATCAATTGCAGTTGAACCAGTTGTACCAATTGTTGCAACCACCGCCAATGGAGTTTTGCTATTTTGAATATCGTCTTTAATTCTCTTTTCTAAATCAATTGTATCCATTGAGTAAATTTCATCAACATCTATATATCGTAAATTTTCTCTACCTATACCAATTATTTTGACTGCTTTCTCTATACTTGAATGAGTTTGAGATGAACAATATACAGTAAATTTATTCCCATCAACAAATCCTTTATTATTAATAGAAAATTGAGAAATTTTTTCTCTTGCCGTTAATAATGATGTCAATGTAGCCATAGAAGCCCCATCATGAATGACACCCGAAAAATACTTTGGAAGACCAATTATATCTCTTAGCCAATTCAGAACTAACTCTTCCAGTTCTGCCGCCGCAGGAGATGTCTCCCAAACCATACATTGAGCTGCAATTGTAGCAGTTAACATTTCTGCAAGTACTGATGGTTTACTACTATTAGCAGGGAAATACGCAAAAAAAGATGGATGTTGCCAATGAGTAATTCCAGGTAAGATTATTTTGTTAAAATCATTCATTAAATTATCAAATTCTTCTCCTTGCACAGGAGGTGTTGAGGGTAATTGATTAATTATATCACCAGGATTTACTTGTGATTTGACGGGATATTTCTCGATTTCCTCCAAATAATCTGCCATCCAATCCACGACTTTATGTCCGTATTTTCTAAAACTTGAATTATCCATAAATTAAAATTCAACAAACAATTGAAAAATATGATGATATCAAATTAAATAATTTTTTTAATAAATTATAAAGATCAGAATTTGAATTATAATAATCTTGAATATTTAATTATATTTTTTTATTAATTTTTGTTGTTAGATATATTGATTTGAAATTTGAAAAATCTTGAATATTAAAAAATTTTAACTCGTTTATATAATGAGTTTTCACTCAGTTATTTTGAGACTCAGAATCTACTGGGTCTCTTGGGTCTATTTTCTTTATAACAATCTTGACAATATACAGGACGCTCACCATCAGGTTTGAAGGGAACTTGCGTATTTTTTTCGCATTTAGAACATACTACATCAAACATTTCTCTATTTTCTCTAGGGCGTCTATCGTACCCTGAATTACGATTTCTATTATTTCGTGAAAAACTCATTTTCTATCACTGTTTAGAATAATTTACGCAGTTAACTTTTCAAAATTTTTTCAAGATCGAATTGATATCCCGTGAATTATTAATTACATTATAATTGTATCATATTAAAACTCAAGTATTCTTGACAAAAACTAAAGTCATAATATGAAAACTTTACTACAAAATTTTATGTTGTTAGAATTGTTTCATATAAAATCAAAGATAAAATTAGAATTTTAACAAAATTACATGAATTGGAAAAACCACTTATTGATTCGATCCAATCGATCCATTATGGTTTTGTTCACCTGACATTGATAAATCATGATATATATTTTTGAAA
>JAOUKW010000223.1 GCA_029882335.1 Candidatus Heimdallarchaeota archaeon
TTATCTAAAATCAGAGGTGCATTTGAGGTGATATTGATTGGTGCACCAAGGTTAAGACTTGAAATTGCAAAAGAGTTTGGGATCGATTTTATAATTGATATTAATGAATATGATGCTCAAGAAAGGGTAACTAAGGTTATTCAATATACATCAAATCGAGGTGTTGATTGTACAATCGAGGCTACGGGTGTTCCTAGTGCAATTCGAGAAGGTTTACAGATGACGAGGGATGGAGGTACTTATGTTGTTGTAGGTCAATATACCGATGCCGGAGAGGTTAATATAAATCCTCATATTGAGATAAATAAGAAACATATTACGGTCAAAGGATCATGGGGTTCTGATTTTAGTCATTTTCATACTGCTGTTAAATTTGTTCAGAAATTTCAGAATCAATACCCTTGGAGAAAAATAATATCTCAAATTTATGATTTGGATGATGTTAATACTGCTTTAAATGATGTTAAAGATTTGAAAGTTATGAAGGCAATAATCAAGCCAAATTAAATATTCTAATTATTAAAATTTATATTGATTTAATCTAAAGTATTAGTAATGATACCTAATTCAATTCAAGATATAGAACATCCATTAGTTAGAAAAAAATTGAAAGAGTGGGAAAAAGAGGATTATATCTTGGGATTTTTATTACAAGGAAGTCGAGTTACCGGTTTCGCGAGTAGGGATAGTGATTATGATTTTTTCATATATGTTAGTGAAGATTACTATCAAACTCTTGAAATAAATCAAATTCAAGAATTTTTAATCGAAGAAAAAGATGGTAATAAAATGGTAGTTGGTGATTTTGCATTCGTATGTGATACAGTAATGAAACAACAATTCAATTCACAAATGGATATAGATCATATCGCGTATGTGGAATCTGTTGTAATCTTGGATAAAACAGGTAAATTAACCGAATGGAGAGAGAAATTAGCATTATATCCGGAAGAAGATCATGAAGATCGAATTAAATACAAATGGATACAAGTTTGGGTGAATATGCATTATGCAGAATTAAACCAAGGGAAAGGGAATTATCTTGATGTTAAGGTAAATTTACACAAAGTATTAGTCATAATTGTTGGAATATGGTTTAATTTAAAAAAATCATGGATACCTCAGCTTAAATGGTGGAGTAGATATACAGATAAACTGAATATGGAAAAAGAAACAAAGGAATTATTTGATTTAGCATTAGATAAAACCGATTTAAACAATGTAAAAAACTTAATTCTGCATATTGAAGAATTAATTCAATCAAGTGGTATTAATCTAGCCAAAAAAGAAACATTCTTATCTTCAATAATGCCACTTGGTAGAGAAAAATACATGAAATATGATCATTATTAAAATCATAATACAATTTGAAATGCTGTATATTAAATATAATGTAAAATGAACTAATATTATTTATAGCGAGTTAAGATTGAATGATTAACCTACTTGAGATGATCCTCTCTTAATTTTATTTTGATAAAACATGTATAAATAAACAAAGGGTGCTTGCATACCCGCAAAGAATGGTGCGTTTTGCTCAATTAATGCAGTTGTATCTGAAATTGGAATTATTTGTCCTAATAGTGTGAAAGCTGTGGTGATTAAACCACCTAGACCTGCTCCTTTGATAAGTTTGTCTTTTTGATCCTTGGTCAAACCCATAGAAGTTTGAGGCATGACATCGTATTTTATCTCTTGTTTGTGGAAAGGCTCTGCCTCATTAAAATCAATAACTTGGTCATTTTCATCAAAAAAAGGATAGGCAAGAACCATGACATCTCTTGGTTGTTGTTCCAATGGAGTTACTGATATTTTGAAATTGACCATTTCATTTGGTTCTACATGCAATTCTACCATTGGAGGAGAAACTATGTCATATCCTTGAAAAACCAAACGAACACCCTTGTTGTTGGTTGGATTTCGTGCTTTAACTAATACATCATTTGGAATGTCCTCTTGAAATTGATTTAATGGCTTGAATTCAAGTATCACATTACCTGGTTCAAGTACCCAAGGAGGTAATTGACTAATTCCCAATTCTTTTAATAGATCCATACCTCGCAATCCAAATACCCATACAGCCAATGTTAGTAGTCCAGCGTACATTATCATTTCTGGATTTCGGACTTTATATGTTGGGTCTTGATAGAGATTATAACCTTCTACACCTAGATAACCAATGCTAATGAGTGTTGCAATGAAAATTGAGAAACGAAGTAACGGGAATAATAATCTCTGATATTTATTAAATTGTTTTATTAACCAGTCCATTGATTTACCTTTTATTTCAGTGATATCATATGAAGCAATGTCTTCTGAAAAGGCTAATTCTAATTTATCATCGAATTTCTTTCTTAGATTTAATTTATACATGATATAGAGTACTGGGATTAGTATTAATGCCTCCACTAGGAGTGTTAGGGATAAAATTTTCCAATCACCAGTGAAATTCTCGAATGACTTACCTGGGTTGGATGCAAAGGCAAGAAAATCCTCCCAAACCATAGTTACTCCGACTACACTAAAATTAACACCTGAGAATTGCATCATATTTATCTTACTAGAAGTTGGGTCAACTACTTTACCTTGAACTTTAATTACTGTATCATCTTTAATTTCTTCTTTAAATGTCTTATTAGCTTCACGAGGTGCATATCTAAGTCTAATAGTGATGTCTTTGGATTTATTTGGTAAAACATAAAACATTTGAGTCCATGTTTCATCAGGTTCGAGTGTTTTTGTTTTGTCTTTGTTTGGATATAACTTAACTGTTGAAACAGCTTCTATATCAAAGAATGTAGCTCTTCCAGTAGTATTCTTTATCACTACTTTTAATGGAGTCCATATACCTTGTGTAAATGCCTTCTCTTCAAGGATTGTTTCTACTACTTCTACACCTCCTTTGTCAGTAATCTCAACATTTAAGTTTCTTGCTTCACTATCAAGAGTTATTCCTTTGGACGCTAAAAATCGATCTAACCAATTAAATATGAATAGCGTTGGTGGTATTAGTAAAATTAAAACAACACCATTAGTGAAAAATGAATTCAAAAATGATGTTGATCCAAGATGTATGATATCTCCTTCAGTTACTTGAGATGTGTATGAGGAGAAGAAAGAACTAGTTAGAGACATACCAACAACAGCTGCTAATGTATCATGACCAATATTCTTCCAATTTTGAAAATCTTTGAATATTGATTTCATGTTATTACTAACTGGGGGGAGTCTACGTTTCTCAGTCAAGGTACCTGTAATAAAAGCACCTGACGCATTTGATAATGCTCCGATGAAACCAGCTAGTTGAAGTTCCGATGCAACAGCAGTACCTTCCAGTACTGATTGCACTTCTATGAGAACACCACCTAGTCCAGCTCCTACGGTACCTGTTTTCTTACCGAATAGGATTGCTGCTATTGCAGGAATAAAAACAGATATGTTAAAAGTAACATCTGGGTTTAACGGATTCAATGAAATATCTGAAGAATATTTTGCAATTACCCCATATAAAAATGCAATTATCGCAGATGCACTGAGTCCACCAGCAAGCTTATTGTCTTGTTGATCATCAGCCATTGGATAGTTAGTAAATCAAACTCTGTATATAAACGTTACATCGTTTTCTTAATTAAATTTCATTAATAGCATAACTCTGCATAAATAAATTATTATTTATGATTTCTTACAAAAATGTATGCAATTTAGGAGAATTACTTTTGAGAATGCTCCTATTCTAACTTATTTTTATACTTTAGATGACACCGGATAAATATTATTACCTAATAGCTTTTTTATCTTATAATATCTTTTGAAAGTACAATTAATTATATTGCAAAATCAATCATAAGCTATTGAAGCAATAATTCAGATAAAATTACACTTATCCTAGAATAAATTAATATCGAAGTTATCATAATATTTGATGGCTCATATTTTCTCTTGGACTACTTTAATAAATTCAGATATTTTTTCTGTATTTGAATTTTTTAGTAAACCCGAAAATTTGGAGGTCATAACTCCTCCTTTTTTAAAATTCCGAATTATGTCAAAATTACCAATTCAAATGAAACTAAATACAGAAATTGATTATCAATTAAAATTGAGAAAAATACCAGTAAAATGGAAAACCCTAATAACAGAATGGGATCCTCCTAATAGCTTTCAAGATAAACAATTAAGAGGACCTTATAAGCTTTGGATTCATACTCATAAGTTTGAAGAATCAAGTGAGGGAATTAAAATCTTTGATAACGTAGAATATGAAGTACCTGGGTGGATTTTTCGTGGTATTATTCATAAATTCGTTGTATTGCCCGATTTAAAACGTATATTTACCTATCGAGAGAAAATCATAAAGGAATTGTTAGATAATAACTAAAGTGTTATGGTTTGTCCTCTAAGGCTTTATTTAAGGTCTGTACATAATTCATGATTGATGAATGACCTTTGGATGTAATTGAGATAGTTGTAGTAGGTTTTGATTTAATAAATGCCTTTTCAATGTATATGAATTCGCTTTTTTCCAACTTCTTTAAATGTGAGGATAAATTTCCAGCTGTAATATTTAGTGCTTTTTGAGCTACAGAAAATGTAACTTTTGTTCTTGGAAGAAGAAATAATAATAAAGCAATTCGTGCAGGAGCGTGTAAAGCTTCATCCGTATTCAAAGTATCTTTGAATGGATTATCTTCTTCCACGATTTTTATTAAGTAGAATAAGAAAAAAATGTTTTTAGACTTAAACCATAATTTTGTATTGTTTTAACTAACCAAATCACGATTTAATAAATTTCGGAAATGAATGCCTCTATGAATAGATGCTGAACCATTTATAATTCCCAACAAAAATCCTGAATAGATGAAAAAGCTATCATTAATGAAGAAAAAGGAAAGGATTATGACTGTAACTAAATAAAATGAAATTGGATGGCTATAATAGTGTAAGTTATCTTTTAAACTAAGTTTTTCCTTTCTTAAAGCTCTGATACTAAGTGATCCAAACGTTATTCCAATAAAAGGAATAATCAAATTTATTTCAATCATTCCAATAAAAACAGTTGAAATAATAATCAATAAGGTAAGGAAAATTTCAATTCCAGAAGCACTCATACGATTTATTTCTCCAGTAATATCACTGAATAACAAAGGTTGAGAAGAAATGATATTTTGAGTTAGAAATCCAAATAAAATGCATAAGAACCATACTATAAATTGAGGGGAAAAGCTAAGTAACATTGAGACATATAGGTCAATTATTCCAGCTAGAATTAGATATAATCCCCAAGTCAGACTAACTGTTGATGCTTCTGATTTAGAATGCTTATTTTCATACGATTTAATATTTTTCAGATAGGAAAGTAATTCAGTTACTTGCTCCTGATCTAAATTACTCATATATTAATTTTGTAATTATTATATTTAATTAGAAAACTTACTTTGCAGTACAAAGTAATTAAATTTACAAATAACTAAATCTGCCAAAGAAAATTACCCTATTATATATATCAGATGTGTATTAATCATATGGTTGTGATAAAAGCAACAAACCTCTGGAAAATTTATAATCCGTCTATAGAGGCTGTTAAAGGCATAAATCTCGAGGTATTCGAGGGTGAAACATTAGGATTATTGGGTCCTAATGGTGCAGGTAAATCAACTACAATAAATATGATTACTGGAGTTATAGCTCCAACGAGGGGAGATTTACATGTATTAGGTAATCGACTTCCGAAAGATGCAAGAAAATTAGCTTCTGTTGTAGGCTATGTTCCTCAAGAATTAGTTTTTTATGAACATTTGACAATCTTCGAAAATTTAAATTTATTTGGAACCTTATATCGCGTTAAGGATCTAAAATCTCGAATCGAGGAAATATTGGAATTAGTTAATTTATCTGAATTTTATAAAAGAAGGGGCGATCAATTAAGTGGAGGGCAAAAACGAAGATTAAATTTAGCTATAGGCTTATTAACAAAACCTAAATTATTAGTTCTCGATGAACCTAGTGCTGGAATGGATCCTCAATCGAGAAATATTTTATGGAATTCAATAGAGGAATTGGCGTCTGAAAATGTTACCATTTTACTAACGACACATTTGATGGAAACTGCAGATAGATTATCTGATAGAATTGCAATTATCGATCATGGTGTGGTACAAATGATAGATACGCCTGGAAATTTGAAAAAACAAATTGGAAATGGAGATGTAGTTAGAATTAAATTTACAGATGCTATTAATAATGAGCAATTATTAGTAATTAAACAAGCACTAATTAATAAATTTGGTAATAGTAGTGTTGTTTCAACAAATCATAGCTTTTCAATTAGTGTTTTAGATGGAGTTAATGCAATATCTCAGATCATTCCAACTATTGGTGAAAATAATCAAAAACAATATCTTGAGGAAATTAGTCTTCGAGATAATACCTTGGAGGATGTGTTTATTCACATTACAGGGAATAAATTACGAGAGTGAAATTATGATAAATCGAATATATTATCTAACAACCGGACATTTAAAGAGATATCTAAGAAATAAATCTGCAGTTACAGGTGTTATTTTCTTTCCATTAATCTTTATTGGAATTTTTGGTATGGCATTTGGATTTGATGTAAACCAAGGAAATGAGACTATTGAATTAGGAATTATTAACAGTGATGATGGTATTCCTGATAACCTAATATTTGTTGATGAAAGTGGGAATAATGCATCT
>JAOUKW010000224.1 GCA_029882335.1 Candidatus Heimdallarchaeota archaeon
AATGATAATGATATTCGCTTTTATTATGTTTCGGATGTATTAATTATATTTTTTTATGACTCAAAAATACTATTTCAATTCTCTTCACCATCCGTAACCAAAATCGGAATAAAATCAGATATACTTGACTTTCAAAATACAAATTATGGAAATGAAGTAAATTCATTGAAATTACCATCCACGCATAATCAAGTGCCTTTGATATTTAAAAACAGCAATTTTGTATCTCCATTTGGAAGTGGTGAATTATCACATATTAGTAATTTTTATTTTGGAATAAATTATTCTATTGAAAATGTAAAAACTTACAATAAAATTGTTTATCATGAAATATACAACAATATTGATTTGGTTTATTATATAACCAAAGATGGATTGAAATATGAATTTATTGTATATCCCGGTGGTAATCCTGATGAAATTGAATTAGCTTATGATAATATTCATCATCTTGTTGTAGAGGAAAGGACTATAGAAATAGCAACACAACTGAACAAACTTTACGATCATGAATTAACAACATATCAGACGATTAATGAGATGAATGTATTAGTTTTAAGCAAATTTATACAAATTTCACAATACTCTTATGGTTTCTATATTGAAAATTATGATAGGTCTTTACCACTAATTATTGATCCTTGGTTAATTCAAAGTAGTCAGTTTTATGGTAGTGGTGGTGTAGAATCTGTAAAAAATGATTTTACGGATTCCTCAAATAATTATTATGTAATTGGTCAAACATCTGGACAAAATCTTCCACTAATAAATCAAATTTCAAATTATTCAGGCGGTTCATTTGATATCTTCATTGCTAAATTTGCATCAAATGGAACAATTTTATTTAGTAGCTATTTAGGAGGTAGTAATCATGATGCAGGTAATGGTATCTTTGTAGATGATGAAATGATAATAATTACAGGTACAACTTCTTCTGCTGATTTTCCAATGTCAAATGGATATAATACAACTTATGGCGGAGATGGTGATGGATTTATCGTTAAATTATCATTGAGTGGAAATTTATTAAATACTACCTTTTTAGGGGGAAATGCATTAGATACCGGGAATAGTATTAGTAAAAATAGTTTAAATAACATAATTGTCGGGGGTATGACTATGTCATCTGATTTTCCAGTGACTGAAGGTTATCAAAATAGTCTGAATGGTATGTCTGATATGTTTGTCACTTGGTTTGATTCAAAGCTAAATCTCATTAAAAGCATGTTAATAGGGGGTGATGATATTGATACGGCGATTGATTTAGAAATTGATAGTTTGGATAATATATTGATTGCAGGAGTAACTTATTCATCTAATTTTCCCTTGGTAAATTCATATTATTCTGATCGCTCAGCAATTAATGATGTTGTACTACTAAAAATCACTTCCTATGGTATAGTGTGGAGTACTCTGTTAGGTGGTAATTTAGACGAATATCTAAGCAGTATTTGTGTTGATAATAATAATAATATAATTCTTGCTGGGAGAACTGCATCTACGAATTTCCCAAATTTAAATGGAATTAATCAAACAAATAATGGAGGTTATGATGGATTTATTAGTAAATTTTCCTCATATGGCAGTCTCATATTTAGTACTTATCTAGGAGGATCTAATTATGATGTTTTCAATGATGTTGAAATTGATAATTTGAATAATATCTATGCCATAGGTCAGACTTATTCAAATGATTATCCTGTTAAAGATTCATTATATGATACATATTATTTTGGTTCTGAGATAATTATTACTCAATTAAATACTGAAGGTGAATTGAAGATGAGTACATATATTTCTGGAGAAAATGATGATACAGGTGCGTCTATATCAGTTATTAATGTTAATGAGCTATATATCACTGGGATTACAAATTCATCATTCTTTCCAATTGATGTTTTGGATGAGAAAATTGTTTTTTATGATGTTTTCATTCTGAAATATAGTATCGACATGTGGAATCCCGAATTATCACACCCAAATGATATAATTATGCCTGAAAACAGTGGGAATATTACTATTCAATGGGAGGTTCATGATGATTATGCTGGAACTTTTGATCTATATGTTGATAATCAAGTAAAGATATCAAATTCCACTTGGATTAGTGGGAATATTTCAATCGAATTTCAATTTCCGGAGAGAGGTGTATATCAAATCAGCCTTATTTTATGGGATTTAAATTTAAATTTTATTCGAGATGAAGTTATAGTAACAGTGGTAGACAATATTTCACCCGATGTTTCATCACTATTGTATGTGAGTTATGTTGAAGATACTATGGATAATTACTTTAGTTGGACAATGGGGGATAAATATCCCGGCTTATTCAATATATCAATTGATACACAAATAATTTATGAGAATTCACCATGGATAAATGGAACTTTTTATGTAAACATTGATGGTCTTACAGTTGGAAATCATTCATTAGTAATTTCAATATCTGATTTGGATGGGAATATAGTAATTCAAGAAGTGACTATACAGGTATTTGAAATATATCAAGAGTTGCCTTCAGGAATAATATCAGAATCTTTACCAATAATTGTAGAGATAACTACTTTAAGTTCAGTTTCTAATTCTGGTTATATTGGAAATTTAATAATTTCAATCTTAACGATATGTACATTAATGGCTTCATATTATAAAAAACTAAAAATTCGATTAAATGGGTAAACTTACTTATGACCTTTTGGTACTACAGTTACAATTTCACCATAGTCACTTTCAAATCGATTAATATTGGTTGTTAGAACCTGTAACATTTGTTTAGCCATGGCAGGAGATAATGAAAATCTTCCTACTGTTCTTCTAACAATTTTATTAGGTTGATTTTTTTCATCTTGAATTAAAACTTCTTGGATTATATTCAATTGGAATTCATGAGGGTTATGAATCATATTAATACTTCCAACTTGTTTAATCTCTATATTAATATTAGGATCAACTTCAACTTGTATTTGGTTTCCTTGTATTGACACAATTTACAATGTATTATTCTTATATAAAAATCCCTAATTTGTTACATTGATCTACTTATTGATTTTCTTCTCATTTAGATAGGGGACAAGAGTAACAAGTGGATAAAATATACACGACAAAGGAAAAGACATAACTCCAAATGTTGCGAATAATATTGGTCCAAATCCAACACCAGCAGACCTTCCTAGTCTTCTAGTAATTTGAATTGTAGATAAACCTCTTCCCTTCGCGGTATCAATTGTGTGTGTAAAATACCACGATGTCCAAGCTGGATTCGATGCGTTAGCAACACCTGACCTCAAGATATAAAAGATACTCACTCCAATAAATGTTGGTGATAATGCGATTCCTAAAGCAAGAACAGGTGCAAATGCATACAGCAAGATCACTGTTTTTCCCTTACCATAATTTTCTGCATTTCGACCAACCATAAATGCACCCAACGCTATTGTTGAATTTGATAAACCGAAAACGATGCCCCAAACATCTTTACTTGGGTCATATTCATTTAAGATATAAAAATCAATAAATGGTACAATTGCTCCACTAAAAAATCCTACCAATATTTCTGAAAAAACAAAGGAATACTGCATTTTCTTTTGTGATTCCGAAAAATCAGATAATTTCATTTGTTTATTTTGGTCTATTTGTTCTTGTGGCGTTTCAGGTAAACCTGAAGCAAGAAATATTCCAATTATTGCGATTATTGATAATATATAAAATGAGGTGGAAATAGTATCTTTACTAAAGACGGAAAATATAAATTTCAATCCAAGTAGATTCTCTACAAGGGCTATCCCAAAGATCATTGGTCCAATAGAGGCAAGCAATTGCATTATTGCAAATTGATCCCCAAGTTTTGAGGTTCTTTGTTTCTCTGATGCTTCATCTACAACTATTGTTGATAATCCAATTCTAGAGAGACCCCCACTAATTGTAATTGCCATTTGACCGATAATAATTACAAATAAAGAACTTGAGGAAAGATAATACATAAAAATTATAGACCCAAGAACTGCGAATAAATATGCCAATTGTATAGTTTGTTTTCTTCCCTTTAAATCTGAATAAAATCCTCCTAATATATGTGGTAATGCCATACTCAATGCTTGGAATACGAAAACAGCTCCATAGTCTTGAATACTCCAACCATATTCAACAAGTGCTATTGGTACCAAAAATCTTGAACTACCCGTAATAAACCCAAAAAATGCAGATGCAATGAGAATTAAGTAGTAGTTTGATTTGGCCATTAATTTTGTAAATCCTAGTAGTATTTAGCTAATCTATTAGGAACAATATTTTTCTACTTGAGTGAGTTAAAATATTTATATTTTTTATTCAAAAATCACTTATAATATGTTGATGATTTTATATCTGAAAGTGTTTATTTTCTTTAGATAACTTATGGTAGATGATGCGAGATTAAGTAGAGAGGCTGCCTTGATATTTCAACATGCGATGGGGTTTGAACCTGATAGTGGAAATCTCAAGAGATGGAGAGGAATTGTGAATGATAGCAGTGGAAAGAGTATAGAACTAATAATGGTTATTCCTGAAGATTTTCCTACAATCCCTCCATACTTTGTCATTCCACCAGATATCAGGCATCCTGTAATCGATGGTAATAGAAATATTGTCACTCGTACAATACAGAGATGGAGAAGTGATTACCACTCATTTCAAATTTTAAAAGAAGTAAGAATGGCTTTTAGTTTGTCACCCTTTGTACAGGGAGGTCAAATAGTATCTTCGCAAAACGACGAAACTGCTTTGGTAAGACAAAGAGATATGTTATTTTCTCAATTAAATGAAAAGAAAAGATTATTAGAACAGATGAAATCCTCTCCTACAATAACTATAACTCAAGATACAAAGAAAGTGATGAAAGAAGATATGTTAGTTGAAATTCAAAATGATTTATATGCTTTGGAAGAACAATTTGATGATCTCGAAATAGATGGACTAGACTTTTCTAGACAATTTGTTGAACTTCAGAAAAAATACTATTTAATTATGAATACTGATTAATTGGCTTTAACTTGTGCAAATTTTCTATATTCTGGATTAATTGTTAGATCAACTATACCTGTTCCGAGAGCGATTTCCTGTCCTACCATTACATTTTCAATGATACCAACAAGATTGTCTTTTTCTCCCCGAATTGCTGCTTCTAACAGATGTTTTACTGTGACTTCAAATGCAGCTCTAACTAAAACTGATGTACTTTCACCTGAAATACCATGACGACCTATTTGTCTGATATCTCCAGTAAAGGTCATTAAATCAGCCACTAACATGATATGCCTTTGATCTACATCTAATCCCTGTTTATCCATAACTTCATGTGCTTCGATTAAAATTGCATTTCTTGCTGCTTCAATCCCTAATGTATCCGCAATTTCATGAATATGGTTTGTGTAGGTACGCTTTGGATCAACACCGGGAATTCTAAGAAGTTGCATAAAATTGGATCCCTCTGAAACGACCTCATACTCTGGGTTATCCGGATTTGAGCCTTTTTTCTTTCTTATTAATACCCGCTTTACTCCTTTTAATCCTTTAATCGGAATTAACCTTACTTTCTCGGCTAATTTTTGTAATTCGTTGAGTTCAGGATCGTCTTTATCATTGTATATGTGTACAAGATTATTTTCCAATTCTACCTTGAGTGATGATCTTCTGTACTCTACTTTTTCGACTACTTCTTCTGGTGATATTCCTTTGTCTTCTAATAAATCTTCATCTAGGACTACTGTGACACGTTGATTTATTTGATCAATGTCTACACTTTTAGCAATATTGCTAATTGATGTAAGTTCGATGTTTCTTGCAACAATCCTAGCTTTATCTGCATTGTTAGAATATTCTTCTGTTAATGCAATTGACATAGTGGGAGTACTTGGATTTCTACGCGCATCGACAATTTCTATTAATCTAGGTAATCCCAAAGTAACGTTCATCTCTCTTACTCCTGCAAAATGAAATGTACGCAAGGTCATTTGAGTACCCGGCTCTCCGATACTTTGTGCAGCGACCATTCCAACAGCCGAACCAGGATCAATTTGAGCAAATTGATAGGATTTTTCTATATCATCAATTATACTTTCAAATTGAGTTTTTGTTACGTAAGTCTTTCCAGTAGCACTCTCATTTAAATTAGATGATATTTTTTGTGCTCTACCCAATAATTTGACCTCTAATTGGTCTAAAATTGCAATTGGGATGTCTTTTTCTGGATTTTCAGCAATAGTGGTAATTAATTTCTTTAATTCCGCTGTGGTAAGATATTTTTTCTTTGCCATTTTGTTCCCTGCAGAAAATAAAATTGGATAACCGCGAATTATCCTTCAAATTAACTTACTCATTAGATGATAAAAGACTTACTCTCGCGTTCAACTTAGATCAAAATGTAGAAATAAATTTCAATAAAATCAAAATATATTCTGCAATAGGTCATAAACCATAAAAGAGAGCAAACCAACATAATAGGTGTAGTCGCCTATTTGTTGTGATTGTTATGGATATACACGAATTAGAAAATCCAAAACTCTTGACCTATCAACAGATAGGTCTTAGAATTCAATTGTCCGCTGCCACTCTTGCTACTAGCTTTTTGTTAATTGAAATACCAAATGTTGAAACAATTACTCTAATGTGTTTTTTACTTGGCTTTTTATTTAAACCTAGATTCGCATATTCTACCGTGCTAACAATAGTGATCTCAT
>JAOUKW010000011.1 GCA_029882335.1 Candidatus Heimdallarchaeota archaeon
TCTGAAATCTTTCCAGAACTTATTCCAATTTCAAATATTAGAACGTTTTCTATATCAGGAAGTGAATGGAAAATGTATCATAAATTGAAGAATTTTCCTAAAGGATTCTTAGTGATGGGTGATGCATTTGTAAGAGTTAATCCAATTTATGGACAAGGTATGACTTCAGCAGCAATTCAAGCTGAAACACTTGCAAAAGCATTAAGAAGGACAACAAAACTGGAAGAAATTCATAAGAAATATTATAAAATGGTTCCCTCTAAAGTTGGATTAATTTGGAAATTATCAACAGCAGAAGATTTACGTTATTCACCAGTTGAGGGTAAAAGATCTTTATATATCAAAATCTTCCATTGGTATAGTAAAATGATACTTGAGACAAGTTATGATCCTCAAATCTATAAACAGTTTATGAAAGTATTTAATTTTATAGCTCCTGAAATAAGTTTATTTAAACCAACTTTTGTAATTAGATTGATGTATATGAAATTATTTGGAGAACCTAATAACAATTATAATCTAGATGAAGAAATTACTATTTTAAAGAAACACAAGATTTTGAGGGATATGCAAATAATTGAAAATAACGGGATACAACCTAAAGAAGAAGAAAAAATAATAAGTGTTTTATAACTCTCTGTAAATCCAAAAAATCAAATATAACTCGTAATTAGAAAGAAATAGTGTAATAACATATATTGAGGTGAAAATTCTAGAGAATTCAATCTTTAATTTCTGAATTTAGGTTTAATATTTTTAATGCAGTTTTTATTTTTAGATTGATGAATACATTATTTCGATATGGTTTAAACCCTAATCGTTGATTTATCGAAACCATTGGTGCATTAGTATCTGCAGTACCTGTAGATATAATTTGTACAGAAGGGAATCTAGACTTTATTTCTTTAAGCATTCTAGCTTTTAATATTTTTCCCAATCCTCTTCCTCTATATTTTTCCAGTACACCGGTCAATTCTTGATGAATCAAATAGTTAACCTCCTTTTGATAAAGCATCTCAGTAAGACCACTGATTTTACCATCTTCTTCGATGGATAAAACGAACAGATGATGGTAACCAATTTGCCTTAAGTTTTCTTCTTCTTTCCGAAATGAATCAGATGTAACTTTAACTATATCTTCTAATCCTTCTGATGGTGCTTGATTGTTAGTTTCAGTATATACATCAACAAAATCATCCATTATGTTATCTGGTATTTGATCATAATAATTGAATGAGACTCCTTTTGCTCTTGTTTTTCCTTCTTCAATCCAAGTATCAATCATATCCCAGTTTACATCAATTAGCTTTAATCTTCTTTCACCTCCTTCATTACCTAAAGTCGCCCCTATTTTTTTGCAGAACTCCCTTCCTATTGAGTTAAATACCAGTGATTGGATTGTAGTAATTCCAACTTCATCTAAATACTTCAATATGTCAATAATTAGGGCTTTTCCGTAGCCTTTTCCCCTATACTTTTCTAATATATTACAGCTAACAAAAGCAATATGTGCATTAGTTTCATATTCCGGTGAATCTTTGGTTGGATGAGTAATTCTTGAAGTACCCACCAATTTATCTTCTTCATAAACAACTAACCTGTATAAGAATTCATCTTCCTTCTTATATTTTATTGATTTTTTCATTATATCATCAGATGGTATAGGGTCATCAGGATGTTCAGTTTGGTAATATTGTTTAAGATATGTGATATAATCCGATAAAAAGCTGCTATCGTCCAAATCTTCTAAATTAAGTTTTTTTATTTGCATAATTAAAGTAATCATCCTCCTAACAAATAAAAATCTTAATTTAGAACTAGATAAAAGAATACAGAATATTATTTCTATTGTAAATTTTTATGATGAGAAATATTAAATAATACTTTTGGATAGGTAAATTATGGTTTGGGGGACACCAATATCAATTTCAAGTATTAGCTCTGATGATAATTTAGAAAATCTAACGAAAGGAGAACTGTTAATTGCTTTACGATTAAAATCACTGAAAGAAGTTGAATTAAGTATTAAAGGAAAGGAAATAGAAACTATTTGGGCACAAGTAAATTTATTACAAGGCCTGAAGCGAGTTGATTTTTTGTTATTCTTGCAGAATGCATTAATTGTAATTGAAGTCAAAGATCATAAAAGCCTAGAAAATATCGAATATCCTTGGAATGATGGGAACGCTTGGGATCAAATTCAAGGATATATCTCACTTGTTACTGAATCTGTTGAAGGATATTTACCAGTTTATGGATTTGTTATTTTTCCTTATTTACAGGAAACTGCTAACGTAAAACCATATGATAATTATACTCAAAATAAAATGAATCTAACTACATTTTGGGGAAAAGGATATTCTTCAATGTTGAAAAATAAAATTACCGAAATTATGAGTAGTAACCTTTTTAATTCAACTGATAGACTATTTTGCTCTATGCAAAAATTAATACCTGATTATTTTATAACTACTGGTGATTGTGGGACTAATTTAGATCTAAATACATTAGATAAACGCCAAGCTCAAATTGTTTTTTCAAATAAGTTTACTGGCGATAGAATCATTTATGGTATTGCAGGTAGTGGAAAAACTATTATGATGAAGAAAAAAGTGAAATGGTATAGTGATCTATATCCAGATTCAAATATCTTAGTTCTCTGTTATAATAAAGCTTTAAGTAAATATTTGTCAAAGGAAATAAACGAAAGTAAAATTGAAGTACGAACAATTTATTCTTGGATGAATAAGATATATAAGCAATGGATGGATCAAGGATTAGAAGTTAAAACATTTGTTAAGGAAAGATATTTAGATGAATTAACCGGAGAGATACTAAGAGGAATAAATAAAGGGTATAAATTACCTTCATTCGACGCAATTTTTATTGATGAGGGACAAGATTTTCAAAAATCTTGGTTTGAAATTGTAAGAACTTCATATTCATATTCTGATAATTCTATGTTCTTAGTTTGTTTGGATGGGTTACAATCTATTCATAGACGCCAACTCGATAAATTTAGTTGGAGTGATATCGGAATTCAAGCTCGAGGTCGAGTGATTAAATTAACTGAAAACTATCGTAATCGAAAAGAAATTTCAAATCATGGGTTTAATTATATTAAAACGATCACCGACGAATCGGAAGGTGAAGAAGATTTTATTCAATTAATCACTAATTATAAACCAATTAGAGATGGAGGAAAGGTAATTTGCAAACAATTAACCGTAACAAATTTATCCTCCTATATCAAGGATGAAATCGATAAACAAAATACAGCTAGTTCAATTATGATTCTCATTGATTTTAGAGCACCAAAAAAAATATCTGCTGAATTGGTAAAAGTCGTGGGAAATTCAATAAAAGACTGTGTTAATACAGAAGATATCTATTTACCAGTTAGTAATAATGTACCTATCTATACAATTTATCGATCAAAAGGACTTGAAGCAGATGTGGTATTTTTAATTCATTCAGAGAAAACAAATCCTAAAAAGATGTATGTAGGATCAACAAGAGCAAGAGATATTCTTTATGATATTGAATTATCAGTAAAATAATAATTTGAGTACTTATACTTAGACCATATTCAGTCGTATAGTAATAGTAATTATACTCTTTCCATTTACTTCAAAGTGAAATAATCAATCAGAATCATCTCTGAAAAAATCAAGAATACCAGAGAAATCAAAATCAATATTATCAAGGTTTATTTTATCAAGGGATAATCCTATATCTTCTTCTTTTTCTATAGAAATTTCATCTCTACTCTTACTAACAGATTCATTTAATAATTCTTTATTTTTCTTTTTGAAAAAGAAAGCAGAGATGAAAGAAGTCAAGATAACTATAAATATTCCTGTTAACGATGTTAGGGAGATATCAATATATTTCGATATAATTCTTCCATAATCGATGAATAAGGGTAATATCGTAATTATTATACTCCAAAATGCAATGAATACAGCTAAAGAATTGGCATGATTTACCTTAAATTTTTCTAAGACTTGTAAATTATTTTTCCTAACGATAGGTAATGTTATTCTTTTACTTGTGGTCTTTATATCAGGGATGCTTTTATTTAACTCAAAGTATAATTCTACAGAATATATAATTTCTAATTTATTTTCACTAACCAACTTGTCATCCATATCCATTACAAATATATCTTTTAGCCATGTGTTTGATGGATTAAGCTGATATTTTTGATGTTCAATATCTGAATTAGGGTAAAATAAATGATCGATTCTAAGTTTTTGTAACCATTGAGTCTCTAATTCAAAAACAACTCTCGCAACTGCTGGAAATCGTGTTTGTCCACTTAATGGGAAACTAGATCTCTCTCCCATAATTTTTACCAAATTATTTACTCTAATTTTCAAATACCTTTCCCCATGATACACTTTTGTAGGTAATTCTACAAACCACATTGGATCAAGCTCTTCTTGTGGATTACGAAAATTCTTGTAATTGTGAGTCATATCTGTATTCAAATCATTTGCTCCAAATAATAAATTAAGGGATGTTTCTGATGTTATATTTCTTTGACTCTCCTCAAGTAAAAATTGTATTCTCCAATTGGAATTAAATACACTATCTATGAAAGCTGATTGAGATGGAAAAGACCAAATAATGTTCCACCAATTACTTACTCCAAGCCATAAATAATACCAATGACTGCTACGTAAATAATCACCAGAGTTATGAATATTATTTATGAGTGTTAATAACCAATTAATTCCTAATGGATTTGATATAGACAGAAATACAGCCTTCTTGGGTTCATAATTATAAATTATATCTAATGGTCTGAAGATATCTTGGGGATTTGGACTATGTTCCAATATTTGGGCACTTTGAGCACAAAAAATAAATCCTTTTTTATAATCACCACGGGCATAATGAATTCTACCAAGTTTATTTAATGGAATTGCAATCCTTAATTTATTAGGATTTGATTTTAGTAAATTCATTGCTTCTGTAACATATTTGATTGCCTCATCATATTTCTTCTGCAATATATAATTTTCAGCTAAATTCTTCAAGGGATGCGATTTATCAACTGAATTGTTATCCTCGTAAAGTTTAATTGCCTGAAGATATTTTTCTTTTGATGTGTTTAAATCTCCTTCTACTCGGTATGCATTACCAATGCCTGTGAGTGTTTTTGCCTCATCTAATGGACTTGTATGCTGATCGTAGATTTTCAAGGCACGTCCATAATTTTCTAATGCAACATCATTTTCTCCACGAATAAAATATGTTTCTCCCAAGTAATATAAAATTGCAGCTTCATTTAAAGGATTAGAACTTCTCTCATAGAGTTTTCTTGCTTGAATATACAGTTCCTGTGCTTTATCTAACTCCCCTTTAGATCGATATGCATTTCCTAATCCTGTTAATATTGATGCTTTTGCGAGAAAATCAATGTGATCTTCATAAAATAGCAACCCATTTTCAAAATATTCAATTGCATTTCTAGGTTCCCCTTTTACCAAATAAGCATTTGCTATGCCAATATAACTGTAAGTTGTATCCACATACTTTTCAAGCTGATGAAAAATCTTTATAGCATTGTTATAATAACCCATTGCCTGATCCAAGTCCATCTGGTGATGATTTATTATACCTAGTAACTGATTAATACGACCTTGCCTGAATGTATCATTCACCTGTGTGTATTGTTCTAAACTAAGTTTTGCATGAATTATGGTTTGGTTAAATTCACCTTTTAACTTGAAAAAAATAGCTAATTGTTGATTTAGATAAGCCATTAACCGAGGTTTATCATTGCTTTTTAATTTTTCATTTAATTCTACTATTTCACTATCAAATCGATTTTCTAATACCTCCATACCAAATAAATCTCTTCCTTTCTGTATATATCCATCCATTTTATCAATTAAGCTTGGATTAATACTATAATTCAGAATAGCCTTAATAAAGTATGATAATGCGACATCTCTCTTATCTAGGGTTAAGTAAACTAGACATAAACTATAGTAGGTTTCACCCTCATCAAAAGAATTTTGTGTTTTCTTATATAAAACCAGTGCTTTCTTATATTCTTTCAATGCTAATTGGTAATTTTCATTTTCGTGATAGACTTGTCCGATACTGTACGTGATGTTGGCAACATCTGTTGTTGCGTTCAATCGCAGGAACGTATTAATAGCATCATTAAAGTATTTTATCGCGTTTTTGTCTTTATTATCCTGTAGAATAAAACCAATATGCCTTTGACTTTTTGCTGTTTCTAAAACAGCATCGTGCTTTATATATAATGATAATGCTTTTTTCCAATTAATCATGGCTAATTCATAATCACCTTTATCATGAGATAAATTCGCTAATTCATAATATACATGAGCTAAACCGATCTCTTGAGATGGAGATGGTGTAATATCAGATAAAATTGATAATGCTCTCTCATATGATTTTTGACATCTCTTTAACTCTCCCTGTTTATTTTGGATTTTACCGATTTCTACTAATATATGACCTATATTTATTTTTTTGTCTAGTTGTTCATAAACATTTAAAGCCTGTTTGTAATTAAATAAAGCACTGTCTAATTCTGACTTGTCTTTGTGAGAACGAGCTTTATCAATAAATAATTTTGCCTGACTGTCATAATGAGATATATCTGATTGATCTAATGATAAATCTCCTACCATATTTATTACCACTTTCCTATGATTGAAGTTATTAATTAATAATATAAATTAGTTTCATCTCTTGTAACTAAATAAGTAATTAACTGAAGGGTTTTCTTTGGTTTTAATATTTATTTTTGATGAAGACATTATAACCTTGTTTAATCACAAATATGACCGGATAACCGAATATATAAATATAATATCAGCAAAATAATTTAGATGAAAAAATATTTAATTGTTTTAATATTATTTTTTTCTGTATCGTTTAACTCTCAGTTGGTATTTAGTGTACCGGGTGATAGCTTTGATGATCCAATTACAGCTGTAATTGGTAATAATACCGGAACAATTTCGGGTGTAGATCCAATATATTATTGGTTCGATGGAACTGGTACATATATATTTACACTTAATGGTGATGTAGAGACTCAATTTCATCTAGATATTTATACTGGTGACAGAGTCAGAATGATTTATAATGGTGTTTCATACCCAATTGTGGAGAGAGCTACTTCTGCAAATGGATTTTATTTGAAAGTGATTCCGTATTCCGGTACTGGAGATTATACTTTAACTATTGATGATACACCAGATGTTGTATCAAATGCCTATTTTGATGGATTTCAACAAGGTGATGTCTTGGAATGGAGTACTGAAGATTATGATGGAAATCATATATCTAATATATCAATAGAAATTCTAACTCCAAACACAATCAACATTATTAGCTCTCAAGAAGATTTATTTAGGACAAATTTTACAACCATCACCGGATTTTTAACAATTACTGGTGATGAACCCGGAAATAATCTAATTTATCCTACAATAATTAATTTTGATGATCATAGTCAAATGGATTTTGAAACATATTTTACTTTATTTTTTGAGAATGTTTTTCATGATCTTGAGTGTAGTGAGACTGAATGTGTATTATCAGAAACAACTGGTGATACTACATTTGATAAAATGACCGGAATTGTTACTTACTTAGATGATACCTTATCATCTAAGATATATACCTTAGAAACTAATTTAGATGAATTCCTAGGCAATAATATCGATAATAACAATAATAGTTCTTCAAGTACTCCTGCTGGGACTGATGATAATTCAGTAAATGATGATAAATTAACATTCAATCCAATTTTTGGCATAATTCTCTTTAGTTTACCAATTTTTAATAAACTTAAAAAAACAAAAATAAGAAATTAATAAGAATTAACGTTACATTATACATTTAAGCTTAATAATTTTCTATCAACTCTAATTAAGTAATCCGATTAATGTAAAATTTATTCAATTATCAAAATATTCCATTAAATTTTTAGGTATTGCTCTACCACACATACAATACTGATCCTTTAATCTAGCTGCATTATAACAACAATTATTAAACACACCAATACCTTCTACATGAATTTCATTTGGATTTACTTTAGGCTGCGTGATTTGTTTGTATTCCTTGGGTTTGATAGGAATAACTCGATATTTCTTTCTTAGCATTGAAATAAATCTATAGCCCAGCAAGGCAATTATTAAATAGAAAATGAATAAAAATAGTCCTAATAAAAATTCATTTTGATTACTCATGATATAAAGTAGAAAATTAATGATTAGATACACTGTTAAACCAATATCTCTGTATCTAGGATTTGTCAAATATAATAAAATAAGAGAAACAATTTGACAAATTAAAACAATCCAAACTAAGAAATATAGCCAATTTCGAGCAGGATTGTTCAATATCGAATCATTTTGAGAAGTTATATCCCAGTATTTTAGATGAAAATAAGATTTAGTGATTATAATTTCATTATCAGAATTAAACATTAACTCGAAAATTCCATTATATTCTCTTGATTTCATTTCTAAGAAATCACCGAATTTACCACTTTCATCAATATCAAAAATATATAAACCTCCAAAACTTCCTAAAGCAAGTTTACTATTATCTTTACTCCAGGTTGCAGATATTATATAATCCCCCATTACATGTTGGGATAGTATTTGAAAAGAATTATGATCCCGTATAGTTACATCTCTACTTGATATTGTTACGAGATATTGCTGATTCGATGAAAATTCGAATCTACCCCATCCTGGGCTCTCTACTTTTAATAAAGTCAAATCATTGTTATAATAACTTAAATAAGATTCACTTGATGCAATTAAAACCTGATCATTATCAATCCAATCGATTTGATCAATATAAGCAATATTTTCTACGGTATTAAATGTTTCATTTATTAGATTATAGGTATTAAGTGTGTATATATAATTATTACTAGGATCTTCATAATAAGCCATAGCAAATGCTACGATTGAATTTGCAGAAGAGTATGCAATGGCATCAATTCTACCTTCTCTAGAATTCAATATATGATACGATGCTGGTTGCATAGAAGGATAATCTAGTATTGCCATCACAGATGAGTAATTATATTGAAAATTTCCAAAAATAAGTAATTTAGAGTTATTTTCAATCCAAATATAATTAATTAAATTTACTTTGTCATCTTGATCAAGAAAAATTTCAATTTCCCTATCTGTATTTCCTAACTCATCAAAATAAATTAAATTTTGAAATGATGATATAGTTGTGACGTATTTTTCTGAAGGATCCCATCTCATAGTCTTAGAAGTTGTGTTCTCTATGCTCACATCACTTGTATCATATAATATTGCGATTGAACTACTTATAGTAAGAATAAGTAAAATTGGTATTAACCAATTCATTTTTCTAATAGAATTAATTAGTTGAGTAATCATGCCCAATCATTATTAAGTAAACACTTCTCTTTTTAAACAAATTCATTTCCCTTCGTCTTATCTATTTCTTTAAATTACAATATTACCTAAATCAATTTGAGATAATTAAGTTTAAATCATAAGAATTGCATACAGATTAAATTTTATTTAATCTAATCTCCGAGATTGATTATAAAAAAAATTTTAATTATTTGTGATCAAAACCACGATTAATCCTCTCTTTAATTTTTGTTTTTCTTTGAATATCAAATCAAGACTTCAAAATAGACAATAACATATTATGTTATTATTGTAACAACGATTGTAATGTTATTGTAATCTATTTCACCCTCAAACCTTAATTTAATTGATTACCAATAGGTATATGCTATGAATATAATTCAAACATCGGATTTAACAAAAAAATTCGGTAATAAACTAGCAGTGAACAATTTAAATCTAGAAGTTCCAGAGGGTTCTATCTTTGGATTTCTTGGTGAGAATGGTGCAGGAAAATCGACTACATTGAAAATGTTGACTGGTTTAACATATCCAACAAGTGGCGATTATACAATTTTTGGATTGAATGCAAGAAATCAAAGAGTGGATATTGCCAAAAAAATTGGTGTACTTATAGAAACTCCCGGTTTTCTCCCATTTCTAACAGGCAGACAACAACTCCAGCAGTTAGCTAGGTTAAAAGGTAATTCTAGTAAAGATGAAATTGATGAATTATTAAATTTAGTGAGAATTGAATATGCTGCAGATAGAAAGATAAAGACTTATTCAACTGGTATGAAACAAAGATTAGGTTTAGCACAAGCTCTGCTAGGTGATCCTGAATTAATCCTCCTTGATGAACCATTTAGTGGTTTAGATGTCAAAGGTGTTATAGAAATAAAATCACTACTTACTCATCTAAATAAGACAAATAACATTACAATATTCCTCTCTAGTCATCGGTTAAGGGATATAGAACAAATATGTACCCATGCAATGGTCATAAAAAATGGATCTCAAGTTACACAGGGAACAATTGATGAATTGCTTCCATCCAAAAAACTCGTGTCCATTGAAGTTTCAAATGTAGAAGCAACAAAGGATAAATTACTCAAAATGAATATTCAATTTGAAGTTAAGGATGGAGCTTGGATTCGAGTTCATTTAGATACAATAACTCGTAAACAATTAGTGGATGAATTGGTAAGTACTGGAATTAATGTGTACTATTTATCTGAGGATGAAAAAATGAGCTTGGAAGATTTTTATCTGAATCAAACTAAGGAGATTATTGTATGAGTGAACATGAAACTAAGAGTAGGGATAGATTGATAAATCTCATCTTGTTTATCATTATATTTGGGATAATCGTCTTTCATCTGGCTACTGCTTTTAATTCAGGAGGAAATTCATAATGCGTATTATTAATGAAAGGAGTTTGAATTTAGATCATAATGTGATATTTAGAGGTATTATGGTGTTAGTTCTCATAAGTGTACATTTATTGCTTCTTTATGGTATTTTTAATATCAATTTTATTAAAGGTATAAAGAATATGCTGGTTCTTGTCTTAATAGGCGTAGTTCTTGTAACATTGCATTTTACTATACCTGTATTAATGAAACAATTCAGAGGAGAGAAGAAAAATGAAATCTGAACTAGAAAAAATCAAATATAATACTAAAACATATGTGGGTATGATTGGACTGTCATTTCTTCCTGTTTTATTATGGTTGGCTATTGAGGCTGGATTTGAAGCTGAACAATCCTATCCGAATTCTCCAGAACTTGATGGATGGCAAATGGTCATTAGATCTATGAATTTTGCCATGCATATTTTCGCCCCTCTTATAATTGCAATGATGGCATCTGATACTGTATCTTTGGAAGCAGCTACTGGAACACTTACTTTAAGTCTGACTAAACCCGTCTCAAGACAAATGTATTTAATAAAGAAAATATTATCACAAGGTGTCCTAACTTTCATCTTCTTTATTGCTTTTGCATTTTCCTCATTATTTATAGGGTATATTATCGGATATGATGTATTTTATGGAGTTGAATTTTATGGTCCATCATCTATAAATGTCATTATTCCTGAAGATGAGATTTGGTGGAGAATTATTTTGTTCTTCTCATTCGCTGCATTGGGTTGTTTTGTCGTTGCAATATTGGCTATCTCACTGTCTCCTTTTACTAATTCGGGAACTACTGTCTCTTCTGTGACATTTATCATATTTATGATTACTGAGATTGGTGGAGGTGTTTTAAAAGCAGATTATGCAAAATATTTACTTTCACCTGCAATGAAGAGAATGGTTTGGAGTGTATTATTTTTAGATATAGATTGGGATATCATATTTGAAAGTTTGTTAATTCTCACTTTGTATTCGATATTTTCACTTTTCCTTGCGTTTATGAAATTTACCAAGAAAGATATTTAGGTTAAATAATTAATTGTAAACACAAATTAGAAAGAAGAATTTTTAGGTTGAAATGGATAACCAGTCAGTAAAATAGATTTTACTATATCTACCATCTCTTTCGACTCTTAATATATTTCTTTCTTCAAGTCTAAGTATAATTCGATGTGTTTTCATTCTGGATAATCCTGATTTTTTTGCAACTTCAAATTTATATGCTTTTGGCAATAATTCTTTAGTTGCTAATAAAATCTTAATTTCATCTTCAGTACTTATGTGTAATAATATCTCAAATGGTGAAGCTTCTGCTGGAAGAACGCGACCATGAATCTTATGTCGAAAATCAGGAAAAAGATATGTCAATATACTAATACCAAACACCATTCCAAATGCAAAGACAAATAAAATTCCATATGCTTGGGCTTCTGTATGTTCTATATTGGGAAATTCACCTTGGATGATGCTTGAGATAGCAATGGAAAATATGTAAATAACAAGATATGCAGAAGAAATAATGAAAATAAATTGTATTACCTTGTTATTATTCATAAAATACTAATTATGTAATAGTTTTTCAATATATCATTTAACATTTGACTATTTGTTATATTCTCATTGATTTCATTGTGATCCTACATTCTTATTTGTTAGGTGGTTTATTTGGCCACCAATTTAATTTCTCTGCAAAAGACATAATTGCAGGGACTAGGACCGTTCTAACAAGAAATGTATCTAATAATACAGCAAATGATAGCACAAACCCAAATTGCATGAGGATATAAGAGGTTGAAAACATCATCCCTCCAAAAGCTATCATCATGATAATACCTGCTCCTGTAATTACCCTAGCTGTTTTGTCTATACCTTGTGCAATAGCCTCATTATTTGGCATACCATCCCATACATTCTCCTTTATTCGTTCTATGGTAAAAATATCGTAATCAATACCTAAACCAAGAATAATACTAAAACTCATAACAGGAACCATCCAGAAGACAACCGAAACACCATCAAGAGAGGGAAATATAGAATTAACAAATGTATTTTCCTCAAATACAACTTGAGCTGCACCATATATGAATGCAATAGTTAATCCAACTGTGGTAATTAATCTAGCAGGCAAAACGATGGCTCTAAACATGATTCCTACCAATGCATATATCGATATTATTACAAGGATAATCATCATGGGGAAATTACTGTAGGTCTCATCTATAATTTCTTTAGAAGTTGCTGTCGATCCTGTGAATCCAAACGAATATTTTTCTGTAAACGTATCATGTGCAATTTGCTCTAATTGATCTACAATTTCCTTAGCTTGGGGTGCAAATGGGTCAACAGGGAGTATTATTTGAACAAGTGCAGCTGCATTTTCCTTTCCATCAGTAGAGGAAACATATTGAGAAGAAAATTGTCTATATAATTGAGCTTGGGATAAATTATAATATCCTGAATCTAGAGTTGTAAATGCCATAGCAATCTCAAAAGCTATTGCACTACCATTTAGGTAGGTATGAGAGAAAACAGATCTTTCCTCGATTTCAGTCTGTTGCAAGGCCTTATTAATAAAATAATGAAGATCTGAAAATACACTTGAAGTCCAAACATTACCCTCATTTGGTACTACTATAATATTCACAGGTGCAATAGCACCGGGACCAAAGTCTTCTTGTAGGTAATTAAAGGCAATAGCAGAATCACTACCCCTTGGAGCAAAAAATTCAACTTGGCTATCCGGTGTTGTATCAATTATTCGAGTTGCCAGTGGTAGGGTTAACAATAGAATGATTCCAAGAAGGAGTACATTATACTTGGTGGATGCCCATCCAATCTTGTACCAAAAAGATTTAGATGTTGATTTTTCAGAATTATCTGATGTTTTTTCTTCAGTTTTTCTTTCTTTTTCAATCCAATTACCAAAAAGTAATAACAATGAAGGAGTCAAGGTTAAATTAATCGTAAGTAACAAAATAATACCAATTGATATTGCATATCCAACGGATGATAGCATAACAACTGGAAAGAAAATCAATCCTAACATACATATTGTCAGAGTAAGTCCAGAAGTAAACACCGTGTGACCAGCATGTTTCATCATTTTTTGAACCGAATTTAACACTGATTTTCCATTTAATCTTTCTTCCCTAAATCTTGTGAGCAAAAATAATGAATAATCCACACTTATTCCTAACACCAGAGAAATTAATACACTTGGTACAAATGATTGTATTGTAACAACATCATTTACAATCAATCTTTCCAATATTCCAAATGTAATTCCAATTGTCATAACTACTGGAAAGAACGTGATTAAGAAATATCTCCAATTTTTAAGTAAAATTGCTATTGCAATAAAAACTATGGGGATGGTTATTGAATCAATTTTAGATAAATCTCGTTCAATTGACTCGTCTGTATCTATTTGAAGGGCTGATTGACCAGTAGTATACACTTCAATCTGATCTAGATGGAATTCATCAACCTTCTCACGGATATAATGGGTGATTTCTTGTTGTTTAGCTTGATCCGCATTAAATGTTAATTGTATAAATGATGTTTGATTATCTTCAGATACAAATTGATATTTTAGACTATCTAGATCGGTATTATCAAATATATAATATCCAGATGCACTTCTATATTCGATTGGATATGTTGAGAAGAGGTCTTCTACTAAATATAATGTCAATTCGCGTAATTCATCCCCAATAATGGATGATGTTTCGGTGTGAGCAACAATTAAATGTCCTTCTTGGGTGGATGTAGTTGGAAAATACTCATTCATTAATACTTGTCCATTGGCAGCATCAGTACCATCAGGAGGTTTAAATTCATTAGTTGTAACATTAAGAAAATTAGGTGCAAAATTTACAACTATGGTTACTGTGAAAAGAAACCAAAATATGATTATTGGTATCTTTCCTTTATCAATAAGATTCGTTAGATTTTTCGATGAAATCATTATTATTACCTTGAATAGAACATTCCAAAAATTGGAATTAATAAATCTATAAAATAATTATTATATTTTAATATATGGAAATAGATATCACAAATTATAGAAAATATTAGATTATTACATATTAATTCAAACAAAAAGTATATTTATACAATTAGTGAGTTAATATTGACGATTATGACTACTCATCACGAGGAAGTTAAATCACATTCAGTTGATCTATCCGAGATATTGGATATTTCAGTCACAGAAATGTTAATACTCCAAAATCTCATAAGATATCCCACATCAAATGTACTCCGAATTAACCTACTTGAAAATCTAAATACTATGATTGGACATAAAAGTAATTCAGGCAAAAAAATCCCTGCATCTTCTTTTTATCATAAATTAGATAGATTAGAAAAAAGAGGATTAATATCATATGATAATGTAGATGGTAAAGTTCAATCAATTCAGGCAACTGATTTAGGAAGTCAAGTTATGGGTGAAATTAAAAAAATAAGTTTGTTTACTCTTACTGATATATATGATTCAGTACAAGAAATGATTCCAGAATTTTTAATGAATACCGGAATAACGCCGAATTTTGAAGATATCTTAATTATTAATCTAGAAGAGTATATAGATACCCGAATAATTGAATTAATCAGTACTTACTCGAAAAATTCGTATATATTAGCTGATGACGAAATGTATGAAATGTATGTTCGAAAGGGTATTAATCCTAAAATAATGCAGACTAAATTCAAAAATGGGTTAATACGCGAGGCTGATGGATTTTTTGACGGAGCAATTTTGGTGGGATATGACTGTCTAGATAAACAATATGTAGGTTTCATGAGAGATTGGTTAAAAGATACAACTCGAGTAGTAAAAAAGGGAGGGATTATTCTTGTAACCTCTATTGAAGACTTTCCTAAAGTAGATCATTTTGTTATCCAATCCATGATAGAAGATTTGGAAGTAAGTGATATTGTTACTCATACCGGAGAGGAAAGTTTACTTAATGAACTCCAAATAGCTGGAATAAAAGAATCGAAAATTTTCAAAATTAAAGGTATGCTATTTGGTTATGGGTTTGCCTGAGAATTTATTTTTATTATTATAATTCCAATTTGTCAAAATTTTCATCTTGGAATGTCTCTCTGATTTTTCCACCAAGGTAATCAATTATTATTACTGTTATTAACAAATATAATAATGCAGTAACTAAAGCACTAAACTGAAAATAACTAATATAAAATGATAACAAGAAACCAATACCACCTGCACCTACAAACCCGATAATTGATCCAGCACGAACGTTGTATTCAAACATGAAAATCACTTGACTAATTAGTTGATTTGCAGATTCTGGAAATACAATGAATCGGATTGTTTGTAATCTAGATGCACCGTGAGCCTTGAGTGCCTCAAATGCTTCGGTTGATAATCCTTCAAATGTTTCATACTGGAATTTTCCAAGATATCCCATGGTATAAATTGCGAGTGCTAGGGTTCCTGATCTAGGTCCAAGACCAAATAATACTACAAAAATAAGTGCCCAAATGAGAGAAGGGACTGTTCTAATCCCTGCTAGAAGTATTCTAAAAGGTGTTGAAACATAATTTGGCATTAAATTTCTAGCTGCAAGTACTGAGAGTGGTAAACTCATGAGAGTACCAAAATATGTACCAATTAATGACATTTTAATGGTTTCTAGCATTGCATACCGAATATTTTGCTGTACTACTTCGCTTGTATTTGGAGGCCAAAAATTACTACTGATAAAACTGATTACTGATGATAAAGAAGAACGACTAAATATATTAAGAAATTTAAATTCAAACATTAGAATAATAACTAGAATTGTAGTTAAGATAAATAAAATATCAAGTCTAAAAATTTTGGATTTAATTGATTTGGAATTAAATTCGGTACTTGTAGTTGAATCTGAATGAAGTGTAGTTTTTAATTGAATATCATCACTCATTATAGAATACCTCATCAAGAATACTGGGTTCTACTTGATTACTCTCAAAAACTCCTTTGATTTCTCCATCTTTTACCAATACAATTTGATCTGTATATTTTAATGCAGTACCTATATCATGTTCAACTAAAATTACGGTCATATTTGTTTCTTTAGCCTTATTCTTTACCAAATTCATTACTTTTTTGATGTTCAAATCGTCAAGTTCACTGAGAAACTCATCTGCGATAAGTAAATCTGGTTTATTCATAAATGCTCTAGCAATAGCTACTCTTTTCTTCTGACCACCACTAAGAGAGGTTATTTTTTGATTCTCTTTACTTTTTATTTCCAAGGAGTTCAAAATTTCTTCACACATTTCATGATCTTCTATGCTGAATAAATTTAGTAAACTCGCAATATTTGAGGTTCTACCCAAGGCACCTAACAATATATTTGATTTAACAGTCAGATTTTTTATTAAACCCAGATTTTGAGGAATATATCCAATTTTTCCATGTTTTTTATTGAAAACTGTGGGGGAGACGCCGTCAATGGTTATCTTTCCATTAGATGGTCTAAGTAAACCTAAAATAATTTTAAATAAAGTAGTTTTACCTGCCCCACTTGGTCCAATAATAGCAGTGATTGATCCTTTCTTAATATTCAAATTAATGTTATTTAGAATCTTTATTCCTTTGTATCCTGCATGGATATCATGAAGAAAAATGTAATTATTACTATGATCTACAGTTGCCATGATTTAACCACCATAGTGTAATGGCATTAATTTAACACACCTCATTTATCAAAATAAATGTCTCTTGAAATTGGAGGTTCCGGTCAAATATGCTAGTATTCCTAAATGTTCGGACACCCGAATATATTTAACTTTATAGATTCCAAGCACATAGCATTTGTTTACTTTTATTTTAATAAATTCAAAAGTTGCGAATTTATATATTTATTAAATTTTAATAACTCTTTTTATATTTATTTTATCCTAGTATCTCATCTTCGAGCCATGGAAGATTTCGTATTGCGTCAGATAAATCCTTAATGTGTACATTATTGGCACCAACTAATCCAGGTGCTCCATATAATGAGGAAAGTAGATCTACATTTTCAGGCATGTTTAATTCTAACATTGCATTAACAAATCTAAATCTCCAACCCTCTGCAAGTTGTGATGAAACTACGATCGGGTGAGAAGGTACTCTTCCAAATGTATGGAGTAATCTTAGTTCATCTACTCTATCTGGAAATAAATCTGTTGGTGTGGTATCCCTGACAAAAGCGACATCAGCTTGACCATCAAGAACTCTTTGAAGTGCACCACCATAGCTCCCTCCAATTTCACTGGATGCGAAATATCTTGCAAGTAAGGTCTGAGTATCATCATCACTTTGTGTTTGCATGTAACCTTCATCAATTAACGTACCGATTGGCATGATCATTCCTGCAGTACCTGTGGCACTAGTATGAGAACTAATATAACTTCCATCAAGCATTGTTGATAAAGAATCTATATTACTATTTGCACGAACCCAAGCAACTGAATCGTAATAGGGTTGATTGTTCGCAGAACGTAATTCTGCCAGCATGACATTACCCCAACCTCCCTCAATTACAAAATGAGCTGGTCCACCATCCATAAATGCTGCATCAATTTGACCATTTTGAAATGCTAAAATTAAATCTTCATATCCATTTGTAATTGGATATATTTCTACATCTATACCCATTTTTGAGGAAAGAAAAGATGCTAATTCTTCTGCATTCGTTGTCACTGTATCAACATTTTCTGGTGAAGTCGGCATGAAACCCATTCTGAAACTATCCATTTCTGGTAAATCAAAATTTTCCCCATCCGTAGGTGAAGCAAAGTAACCTATTATCCCACCAATGATAATTCCGATTAAAAAGGTGGAGATTGCAATACCAATAAGGGTATTTTTAGAAATCATATATTGTTTTGTCATATGAATCATTTTCCAATTTGTTAGGATAACCGAACAAATTAAGTAATTCGTATATTTAAAGCTCATCTTAGTCTAAATAACTCATTTTCGGTAATCCAAACTTTTTATTTTTTTTATACATTTTTTATATAAATTGTTTAAATAAAGTTAAAATTTAATGATTCCTCTATGATAAAATTGTGTTATAACGAAATGATAATTTTTTAGTTGAATGGGTTGGTTTACAACATCTTTGTTTTCTTATTAGTAAATACAGCAATTGAAATTATAGAAAATACAAAGAACCAAAGTGGGGAGGTATTCAAACCAAATAGTCTAAATCCTTCATAAGCCTCCATTTCTAATTCATATCTTTGGGATGCATCTCCAACTTTAATCTCCATAATTAAATTCATTGATAAATACTTTGCAATGCTTTGTTCTAGATCAAGCTCTACAACAAATTCGTAATAAACATAGGTTGACCAATTGCTAGACGAATTTGTAACTTCTAAGAGATATTCCATTTCAAAAGATTTATCTTCGTCATATGAAGCTTCTACATGTGAATCATCCGAAGCACCATCAAGATCATCAAATGTTACCTCATTCATTTCCGTCTCCATTTCACTATAAATTGTCATATTATCTGTTGATATGAATAGAGGTACCCAGAAATCTTCTTCATCAACAGTATCATCAGATGTTTCTGGTTCCTCAAATGAAAATGAGTCCGGTTCAAAAAATACTAATGCAAAGTAAATTATCAATAACCCGACTAAATACATCAAGACCCAGCCATTGTATTCTGCTGCTGTATCTTGACTAACATCGTCTTTGTTTATTGCTGTATATTCAACATGAGATTCATTTATACCTGTAACTTCAATGTCTAATTTTTCTTCATGTTCTCCTTCATTTTCGTAAGCCGTTTCATTAATCTTTAGAGATGAAAAGCTTTTCATTGTATAGGAAAATTCATCACCAACAGAAATATTAGTTGGTAATGATTGTCCTTCTGCCATTGATGTCATCAATAACAAGGTTATCAGTGACACGCTTAATATTATTTTCATATATCTCATAAACGATTAATTTTTATTATACTCATTAAAATATAAATCACCTTATTTTGATTTAAATTAATGATAAGACTATTTATTAATTAAGTATTTATTATATAATAGTGGATAATTCAAAAACTCAATAATACTAAAATCATGATTAAACCATGAATTAAGCCGAATACTACTAAATAAATTATGATATTTTTTCTGGAATTATTTTTTCAACTTCTCTAAATGCTTCTTCACTATTTTTGACTAATGTATAAGGAATGGGAATTTTTTTATCAAATTGAAATCTCAAAAAATACTTTATTAGTTTATTAAACTTTGAATCAATGAAAATCACATGTTTGAGATTTATACTATTTTTTAGAAAATTTTTAATTGCTAAATTATCCTCAACTGTGGGTCTTTGTTTTAAATTTCTTCCATCTGTAATCAAAATAAAATTTTCCCTTTGATTTAATATTTGAGTTATGTGATCTAATTGAGCATTTAATGAATCACCAGTGCAAATTTCTGCTTGAGTCCATACAATGACATCTGGATATATTTTATGCAACTCAATGTTATCAAATTCATTACCCATATAGTGACAAAAATAAGTAATAAATATGTAATATTAATAACTTTATATTAGATAAAATAGTATTACGTTATTAATCATTTTACTGTACACAAAATCCTATAACGGTTCTGTTGATTAGTTGTAGAAATCAATAACTATAAACTAGATGAGATCATTTACTAGTTGTTGAACCATATATCAATTAGATGGTAAATATATCTATTCTTCTTCTTTATTCGATAAAATTTCAATTGTCAATTTCAATGATTTATCCATCATTTCTACAAAATTTTTATTTTTTAGCATTATCGCTTGTGAGAAAACCAAATCAATATCACCATTTCTGTAAATAGGGGCATTTAACAACATATTTTCATAATCTACCACAATAATTCGAACTGGAATTGGTCCCTCAACTATATTTGCTATTTTCTTGAGTTTTGATATGTATATTTTATCTATTGTTTTTTTTATATCAGGGAATATTATAATATCAATTTCTACGCCATTTTGGTGGATATAAAATAAAACTTTTAGTAGTTTATCCAATTCATCGGGGAAGTAAAAACGCAGGCCAATAATTACTCTTTTCATAGCTTTTCTTAATAAGGCATACCCTGCATCCACAATAGACTGACTACCTTGAATAATGCGAATTTGCTGATCATCTGCATGATCTCGTCTATTCCAAATTTCTTCCAGTTCTACAGCTGCTTTATCTAAATTGGATAGCATTGTATCTTTTTGAATTTTAAGAATTTTGGAGGGTTGAATAGCTCTAAATTTCATTGGTCTTCCTTGAATTTTTTCTAAAAATCCTTTGGATGTAAGTGAAATCAGAGCTTCATAGGATTTAGATCTAGGTACATTTGAAATACTTGCTATTTCTACAGCTGTTGCATAATTTAAAGACAGACAGACTAAATAGCATTTTGTTTCATACATCGTCAAGCCAATGTATTTAAACGATTGCTGGATATATTCACTATTTTCATATAAATTATTCATATTATTCACTTATGATATCATTTATCATACTTTTATAAATTAATATATTTAGAATCCCCAAACTAAGTGACAAAAAGATTTAATTTAATTATTGAGAAATATAAGTATGGAAGAAAAATTGGAACAAACCGGAGGACAATCAATGAATAACCCAAAGATAGAAAATAAAGTTACAGATTATCAATATAAAAACTTTAGATTGGAATATTTTACATTTCAAAATCCAGGAGGACCTGAAATTGGTGAATATGCTCCTGATTTTCAAGTTTCTACTCTTGATGGAAAACACATTAAACTTTCAGATTTTAAAGGTAAAAAGGTTATTCTTGAAGCAGGCAGTTACACATGTCCTCTCTATGTTAATAATATCAAACCAATGAATAAATTAGCCGATGAATTTCCCGATTTTATCTTCCTTGTACTCTATGTCAGAGAAGCTCATCCGGGAGAAAAGCAACCTTATCCAATAAATATAAGGGAAAAACAATTATATGCAAGTAAAGTTAAGCTAAAAGATAAAGAAAATCGATTAATATTAATTGATGATATTTCAGGCACGACCCATAAATTGTATAGCGTTTTACCTAACTGGGCTTATGTAATTGGAGAAGATCAAAAGATAATATATAGAGCTGAATGGAATAATCCAAAATCAATTAAAAATGTATTACAAGGAATTATAATCGATCGTCATGTCTATCCTGTACCAAGAATGAGAATACCTATGTTACCAAGATTATTGAAAGTACTATATAGAGGTGGATTTGTTTCCATGAAAGACTTCTTCCCTACCATTCCTAAACTAATTATCTCACGGAAAAAATTGAACAAAGAGCTGAACAAACAACGAATTGAAAGGAATTTACCAAAAAAATAATATCTAACAATAATCAAATTAATTGTATGTAAGTTCTAATAATAAACAAATTTGTTTTATTTTCTTAAATTATTAATTTTATCAACCACAATTTGAGCAACTTTTTTTGTTTTTCGGAAGACGGAAATTGAAATTGCAAGTCCGATTAATGAAAGTATAGGGAAATTGAGAAATCCATCTTCTTCAGAGCTACTTTCACCCTTAACTGATGGTGGAGATGATGAAGAACTGAATGAAGAAGAAATAGATGAAGATAGAGAAATATGAGTTACTGTAAAGTTCACTCTATCGATTAAACAATCCCAAATGTATTCAACATTATTAACAAAGCAATAAATATTACAAAATCCTTTTTCATTATTTATGAGTTGCAACAATACAACAAAAAGTATCACCCGGTTGAAAAGAATGAACTGGATTGAAATCAAATGCTTCAAGGATGAAATACCAATCTTGAATAGTATATCTTGCAAAATTTCTATGGTATCTAATAATCTCTGCCTTTGACAGATCTTCAAATCCTTCTCTTTGTGAAAACCATTTATCATAGCTATTGATGGGTGCATATATCCAGTCTAATATTATTAATTTGCCATCAGAATTTAGCGAATCTTTGATATTTGACATCACTTCATCTAAATTATCAAATGATCTTAGAACGCGAGATGATACAATTAAATCCAAATCAGGTGGTAATATCGGATTTTCTTGCATATGTTGTTCTATTAGAGTAAAATGGCCATGATCAAGGGTTGATTCAAGAATCTCTTTGGCTTTTTCTAACATTATAGGGGATAAATCTAAACCAATTAAATGTTTGAATTTAAAACGATTAAACATATCCTGCAATAGCAGACCTGGTCCACATCCAATATCAAGAATTCGGTTATTGTTAGTGTTATTAATGAAAGGTGAGATTTCCTCCCAATATGTCTCATTATGGACTGATTTATAAGAAGTTAGCATTCTATTCATAAATTCGATGGGGTCTTTTTTCGGTTTCAATAATCAATCAGACATTCTGTATGTAATAATTATTACTTTGACATACTGATTAAAATGGGAATTATATTTGTTTCATCAATAATTAAATGAAAATTATGTTTCAATCTTCTAAAATCAATTAAATTATTGGTTCTAAAAATTCGATATTATTATAATTGTAATCCATAAACTCCAAAAACACCATCTATCTAGCTTTCTTGTATTCATCGCATAGGTAATATTATAGGGTCTTACGATTAATGATATTGATGCGTATAACATCAAAACTCCTGTAATTACCATTCCTATGATAAAATAAAGTGAATTTACATGATAATTTTTGTATATACATCAATTTGTGACTCAATTTTCAATTCAGTAGTTTTTAAGCTGAAATTACAATAGTTCAAAATCTAGCATTACTTATATGTTAATGCTAGAAGAACTAGGTCACACCCTATATTGAATAGAATGACCGAAGGCTCAAATATCTAATATAGATCAATGAGAAGTTCTAATCTCCAATGGAGATGCGTTAGTAATCAAAGTTAAATTACAATAACTTTGTGAGTGATCGGCTAATGTTAAATAACACGGAAATCCTGACTTCGATGAAACCTAATGGGTTAAGAAGCAGAAAGAAGCCACAGAATGAAGATTCTGCTAATCCTACATTATATGTGTGGGAGTCTGGCGACGGTAGGCAGGGTTTGGGCTGAACGTGTGTATGTATATACAAGAAAGATCATGGATGAAAACAATCATAGAACAAAAAATTACAATTATAAAACATATCAGTGATATAATCGATGTTTTTTTGGTCCAACTAATACAGCAAGTGACCTTCTTCCAATTGTTCTATCCCCACTGATATCTTTAATATCAAGTAGAATTTCAAATCCTAATGCTAGAAAGAAAATGAGTAATATTAAGGTGATGAGTAATTGATCTTCAATGTATTGTTGAAAGGTATGTTATGGATAATTTCATTGATTCTCGCGTTGATAACAAATTACAATTTTGGAATTTTCACTGTACCAAGTTATTTTATTTACATAATCGGAATTTTCACAGGACCTGCTTTGTGTGGTACTTGGGTATCACAAAGACAAATGATCGTAGAATTGGCCCCTCCTTCACGTACTTCCAATTATTTTGGAATTGCAAATATATTTGGTAAAGTTAGTGCTGCAATAGGTCCTTTGATTTGGTTATCATCAATAAATTTGTTCTCAAAACTTCTTGGTTTCAATTTGATGATTACCACAAAATATACGTTAATTATCTTACTCCTTATTTTGTTAATTGGTCTATGGTTCATTCTAGAAGTCACTGATAGGCATCAAGATTATTTAAATGGGAAAAGGCATATTGGAAATGGTGAATGGTAAATAGTGTGAATATTCCATGAAACAAATTAAATTTCCCAAATTAAGAGACTTGAATTTAATTAATAAAATTTATTCATAATATTCATTCCATCTTCATGATATTCTTTTTGATTTGTAACTAATCTGAAAAAATTGCCTAATCTACTTAAAATAGCTCCTCCCATCCAGCTTGAATACAATGGATTTTCAGAAAAAATAATATTATATTTATAATCACTAGATATGATCTCCCTTAATTCTGTTTTCATTCGTGGATGCAAACCTTGTAATTGAGCTCCGCCACCAACAATACAAATATTTTCCAATAATTCTTTAGTAATTGAATTATGCAATTCTAAATCTGTTATAGCAATTACAACTTCTTTTAGAAGTGTAGGGAGTGATTTTGAAGATATATCTAGTAATTTGGGTTGAAAATACAATTCTGATGCAGTGTTCAGGATACTTGATAATTCATTTGTAACAAAATTATGGATATCTATGTTTGTCATATTTGTTAGGTCCAAAGTTCTTGTTTTTACATCTGGTGAATCTATTTTAGGTTTCGTAGAATTCTCTTCTATTGACACCTCAAAATTTTCAAATTCTTCACTAGATGAAGAAACACTGCAATATTCTTCTTTAATACTATTTGTGAAGGATGGAATGTCAACATTAAACTCAAGTAAATGTTTTCTGATAAACTGATTTATATATTCACTCCCATATTCTGCAATGTAATATTTTTTTATCTTATTTGAGGGGTATGCGTCAAATAAACAGCTACTCTCATAAAAAGGTACAATTGTGGTAGTAGTACCTCCCAAATCGATTATTATCCCTGTTGTTTTCTGTAAGGAATATAATGATAATACTTGTTGGTTTATTAAATATAATCCTGGAAAATTAATAGTTTCAAACATGAATTCAACCATTAATTCACGGTTTTTCAATCCATTATGAATATGATCTAATATCAAAACTAAATGTTCACTAGGACTACTTCTTAATTGTGAATAAAAAATATCCGACCAAATTTGCTTTAGCTCATCCCAATGTCGCATTTTACCGTTACAAATTGGAAAAACCGTATTAAAATTCTCAGGGGGAACCTGTAATGCAAAGGATCCAATTTGATAATCTTTATGATATCCTTCTGATTTGAATTTCGGTTTTGGATTGCTAATTACTGTTTGAGTCACATATCTAGGCAATTCAAAATTGTTGAAATCACATTTCATATAACTAGAACCATTATCAATTATGATTGCTTGATTTGGATTTGAATTAGCCATAACTAAAATTCCAGTGAATTTATTTAAAAGTTCTTATTATAATAGATTCGTTATTTTTTGATAATATATTGTTTGATTTTATTCAACTACTTATTCATTAATTTCTTGCAGAAATTATATTAGATTGAATCGTTTATTTGCCATTGAATATTATTAAATTAGCAATAGTTACATGATAATTTTTGTATATACATCAATTTGTGACTCAATTTTCAATTCAGTAGTTTTTAAACTGAATTACAATAGTTCATAATCTAGCATTACTTATATGTTAATGCTA
>JAOUKW010000623.1 GCA_029882335.1 Candidatus Heimdallarchaeota archaeon
AGCAAATGTTCCAATAATTGAGGGAAGTGATGCTATGTCTGATGATGATGATCTTTTTGAAATAGCCAAAAACATCGGATTTCCAATCTTATTAAAGGCGTCTGCAGGTGGAGGAGGAAGAGGAATTAGATTAGTACAAAGCGAAGAAGAATTTTTCCCTCACTTAAATCAAGCCAAAAATGAAGCTAGACTTGCATTTAATGATGATCGGATTTTTATAGAAAAATATATTGAAAAGGGAAGACATATAGAGGTACAAATTTTAGGTTTACCTGATGGTCAAGTTTTACATTTTGGTGAAAGAGATTGCACGATACAGCGGAAAAATCAAAAACTAATAGAAGAAACCCCAGCTCCATTTATGTCTAAGCAAATTATAAAGGAAATCCATGAATCAGCGATTAATCTAGTGTCAACATCAAACTATACAAATGCAGGTACCGTGGAATTTATCTTTGACATGAATAGTAACAAATTTTATTTTTTGGAAGTAAATACAAGAATTCAGGTAGAACATCCCGTAACAGAAATGGTAACTGGGGAAGATTTAATTTGGAGACAAATCCAAGTTGCAAATGGAGAAAATATTAATTTAACTCAAGAAGATATAAAAATAAAAGGCCATGCAATTCAGTCAAGAATTTATGCAGAAGATCCATTCAATGGATTTCAACCTTCACCGGGTACAATTAATAGAGTAATTCATCCAGTAGGTGCTGGTGTTCGAGTTGATACAGCTATAGAAGATGGTAGCTCTGTATCATCTTATTATGACTCTATGATCGCAAAGCTAATTGTTCATTCACCGAATAGAAGTGCAGCAATTAGAAAAATGATCAACAACCTTTCAAATTATCTTATTACAGGGGTTCATACAACGGTTCCGTATATAAAACAAGTAATTTCGTCACCAGATTTCAGTAATTTTTCATACCATACAAAATATCTTGATGAGAATAAATTTACCATACCAGAAGAAATTATGGATATATCTAGAATAATTGCATCAAAGTTTTCTATGGGAAAAAATAGTCAACAATCATTTCAAAAACGAATTTCAAATTGGAAATTATCCAGCTTATCATAGGAGAGAAAAATATGAAAAAACTAATTACAGACGTATCAGGAACAGAAAAAACTCTTGAATTAAGCAAAGATTTAGCCAAAATGGAAAATAAATATTATGAAATTGAGAAAATAAATAATTCTTATTATATCAAAGTAAATAATACAAAATATTTAATAGATGAAATCACTAAGATCAAAAAAGGTACCTATAGGATAGATCTACTTGGTTATACAATAGATGTAAATGTAATAGATCCAATCTCAGAAGCATTAAACATTGATAAGAATAATAACGGTGAAATAAAATCACCAATTACAGGGACACTATCAAAAGTATTAGTAACGAAGGGTGAGCATGTAAAAATTGGAGATACATTAGTTATAATTTCTGCAATGAAGATGGAAAATAACATAATTTCACCAATTAACGGAATAATAAATGAAGTATACGTTATGACGGATCAAAAAATTGTATCAGGGGATAATATAATTTCGATCAAACCGGATGGATAATAATGAATTTCACAGAACTTAATTTAGATACAAGACTAATAAAAGCATTAAATATGCAAGAAATTTACAATCCTTTGGAAATACAAAAAACCGCAATTCCAAG
>JAOUKW010000225.1 GCA_029882335.1 Candidatus Heimdallarchaeota archaeon
TTCTATGGAAACTGGTTCTTACATATTGGCAGGTACTGAAAAATCAATGCATGAGGCTTTTGGTAGCTCTGCTCATGGGTCAGGAAGAACAATGAGTCGAACTATGGCCAAAAAACAAGTTGATCCAAATAAATTACTATCTGATATGCAAGATAAGGGAATTTATGTTAAGGGTGCTTCATTAAAAGGACTCTCAGAAGAAGCTGGTGTCGCGTATAAAGATTTGGATGATGTTGTTAAAGTGGCAAATAATGGAAATTTATCATTACCTGTTGTAAAATTAATTCCCATTGGAAATATCAAAGGCTGATGAAATAATATCCAAATTTATGATTATTAAATATCAATTAAAACGTAGCACTCCCAAATATCATTAATCTCTTTAACATAAAAATTATGGAGTGTAATTGCCTTTAAATCATTACCTATTTCATATTTTTTGATATCAAAGGTATCACCCGAAAATTTACCTTTCACTGTAAATTGCTTTGATGAGGTCTCTAACTTTAGCGATATTTTTTTAATGAAAAATAATTCTGCATCTTTTAAATATAGAATTTCCTCTAATAATTCAAATAGCAACATCTGAATAGATTTGTTAGAGATCTCGAAGTCAATTTCTTTGGTTATTTCAAGTTCAGATACGTTAGTTTGAAGTGAGAATGTTGCCTCTGCTGCACTAATAAACAATTCTTCAATCGTAGATCCTTTCGCAATAAAAGCAATGTCTGCTATTGCTTCGTCCTCTAAATATTGATATGTCATAATATCAATAATTAGTAGTTATTTGAGTTATTTATCTATTATTATTTATTTCAATTCAATATATGATTTTAGTTATATTGAAATTATGTCATATTGTTTGTTTTTTTTTCTCGTTAATTTCTAATTAAAATAAAAGATTTATCTTTATTCATTTTTAACTTCGATTGTGGAAAAAAGAAATCCGAAATCAGAAGCTAAAAACTTATTTATTTTTAATCTTTCAATTAGACAGAAATTTTTCATTGTATTTTTAATCATTTTGCTTATTTTAGTTCTTCAAACATTAACAAATATTAGGGCTTATAATCAAATCAATGACACCAATGAAAATCTTAGGTATTACTCTGAGACAAAAGATCTTAGCTATGTAACAGAATTATCTCTCCAAGATGAAGTAGGATATCTTAATGAACGACTTGAGATTGGTGTATTTTATTATCAGAATATATTTAATACCCTCTTTGAGAAAACCAATGTTGCTATAGATAGTATGGTTGAAGCATATGAAAATACAACAGATAGTAAAAATTTTGATAATTTATCTGAGAATGAACAATTAGAAATAACTGAAATTAAATTAGCATTGAATAATATTACCATTGAAAGAAATAATTTTGTTAATTTAATAAATAATACCATTATTAAATTACCAACTACTCGAATTTTTGATACACTTATGTTTGAACGATTTAATATTGAGTATTTAGCAGATTCCTATCTGAATGCAATTTCCACATGGTTTATTACTCAAAATTCGACATTAGAGGAAAATATCGATCTTGTGTATAACGACTATTCAATTTCAAGAACTTTACTTCGATCATATATTGATTATATAGTACCCATCAATGAGACTGTATATCAGGACATAACTCAAAATTTCTCACCAATTATTAGTGTTTTTAGTGCAATGCGATTATTAAGTTTGGATCTTAGAGAGAATTATACAATACCCTTAGATTCGATTGATGCTCAAAATGCATCTGCCATAACTAATATTTTTACCAACCTATATCAATTAACTGAAACTTTGTCCATTGCATTGTCTGATTTTGAGGTTTCCCTTTTATTTTACAATAGTTTTTTGGAGAATTCAATCAATAAATTAATTTTAACATTTGAAAAAATATTTATTAATTTGGAGATAATCAGAGATATAATAAAAACCAGAACTGATAAATTAATACAAGAAATCGAAAACCAAACAATTAGTCAAAATGTAAGTTTTAGAGTATCTATTTTGATAATTACCATATTATTATTAGTCATTTTGGTCATTATTGATTTTCATATTGCAAATCCAATTAAACGGATTGCAGTTTGGTCGAATATTGTATCAGAAGGAGATTTATCTCGAAAATGGGATAGTGGTTTACGAAATGATGAAGTTGGTATGTTGCAGAATAATTTTAAAATTATGATATTAAAATTAAGAGAAATAATATCTAAGGTATCTGAATCAGCTGTTCTCTTAAATTCAAAAACATCAGATCTTGCAGGAAGTACTGAAGAAATCAATGCTACAGCGGAAGAAGTAGCTGCCATTGCACAATCAATGGCAAAAGGATCTACTCAACAGGCTGAGATTGTATCAAGTATTGTACTTGAGTTAAGAGATAGTTCTGAAGTCATAGAAAATGTTATAGAACAAATGTCTCAAAACTTATTTATTGTTAGAGACCTTTCAGATCAAACCTCATTATTAGCTCTAAATACTGCTATTGAAGCCGCAAATGCAGGTGATTTTGGTAAAGGATTTACAGTTATCGCGGAAAATATCCGAAAAATGGCAATTCAATCTAAAAATGCCACAGAGGATATAACCCGAGATTCAAGAGAGATTATGAATAAACTCCAAGATGTGTTTAATTCTATTGCACGGAAAATCGAAAATGTAGCAGCTGTGTCTGAAGAAACCGCAGCATCTGCGGAAGAAGTCGCAGCATCAGCTCAGGAGATGACACAATCTATTCAAACAATGTCAAATAACAGCTTTGTAATTAATGAACAAGCTACTGAATCTTTGGTTGTTGTAAGAAATTTCAAACTCTAGGCATTAACCAAAAGAATTGTTCTCTATTCAGAACATTTTCATCTTGTAATTCAATTTTATATTCTAGTTCTTTCATAGATAGATTTTTAATTTCTGTTTCATTTAAAACATCATCATGAAAATATTTTATCATAATTGGTAATTTATTTAAATAAAAATACAGTAACTTCTCATTAAAGTTTGAGGAGCTTATTTTATAATTACCAATGGCAATGAGTTCATCTCCTACAGATAAATTTGCTTCAGTTCCTGGGCTATTATAATCTATAGAATTTATTTTTAATGTGCCCTCTTGAAAATTTATACCCAAATAGGGTTTATCTTCTTTTGGAGTAGACGTAATTGTTAATCCAATTTCATTAAAAAATGGATTGAATTCAATTTCTGTTGTACCATCAATAAATTTCTCCCAGAAATCATCTAAGTTTGTATTGGTATTGGTTTCTATGATGCTTTGTAAAGCATTCTCATTAAATCCATTTATTGGATCTTCTTTATACCTTTCATATAAATATCTAAATACAGTATCTAACGAATATTTCCAATTACTCTGTTTCCTGATTTCGATGTCTAATATTAATCCGATCAATTTACCTTTCAAATAATAAGATATACTTGAATTATTTGTATTTTCGTCTGGTTTGTAAAGTCTGATCCAAGCATCATAGGAAGATTCTGAAACGGATAATACTTTTCGTCCATGAATGCTTTCGTACAATTTGATATCTTTTGTTAACTTTTCAGTATACTCATCTAAGGTAATTAAACCACTTCTGACCAAGTTTAGATCAGTATAGTAACTTGTTATACCCTCAGAAAACCAAAGTATTTTGCTATACACTTCTGAAATATAGTTGAAAGGACCAAATTGCTTTGGCCTAATTCTCTTGACATTATATACATGAAAATGTTCATGACTTTCTAGTGATAATACTCTGATGTAATTTTCTCTTTTACCATTTAAAAACCATCTTGAAATGATCGAACAGTTAGAAAAAAGATGTTCTAAACCACCTCCACGATTTTCCGTGACATAGAGCAACCAGACATATTTATCATAAGGTAGTTCGCCAAACATCTCAATTGACTGTTTTTGAATTAATTTAAGATCTTCTATTAACTGTTCAGTATTCACTGAAACATTTTCACCAATTATTGCTAGTTTACATGGAACTGATTTATTGTTATTCAATATATGGTAATCTGCTTCAATTAATGTTTTATCGATAGCAAATCCTATAGGTGAATCAACAAGCATATCATAATTATCACAATGATAATTATTTAGAGCTGATTTATTAAGTGCAGTAATGATATTCCATTTTTTATTGATATCTATTTCTAGATTACAACTGATTTGCTTACTATCTTGAGTATGTTCATTATCTGTTATATACATAAATGCAGTTATTGGATTTAATAATCCGATTGTTTCATCAAGGTATGATGTTCTAACTGAGAATTCATATGCATAAACTCTGTAATTGATAATTATGTTGTTTCCTTTTTTGATCCCTTTTAGAATCCATTTATTTTTTGATAATTTATTAACTTGTAATTTTTTTCCTGTTGCTAAATTTCCCGATAAATCTTGGATATTTCTACTGTAATCTCTAATAAGATAGCTACCTGGTGCCCAAGAAGGTAAAACTAGGACTGGATCATCCCATGGTGCTTCAAATGACATTGTAATTGAAATTAAATGATTTTCTGTATTTAAATCGATTAATTTATAGTGAACACTCATAATCGATTATTCTCTTAATTGTTTAATATAGTTTAGATTGTATAGGATACTTATTTACAAATGATATATACTTGTAGATAATTTTTTTTCATTTGCCCATTGATTAATAATTTTGATTGCTTCTTCTGTGGAATCGCAATGTGCCCCTGCCGCTGCTTCATGTCCTCCGCCATTCATTTGAGATGCAAGGATATTCAATTTAATTAATTCTTTATCTTTTATACTAATGTTTCTATTTCTTCGTAATGATATTCTAATTCCATTATTTATAGAGATTTGAAGAGAGCAAACAACCTTTGCGCCTCGAGATTGTAATCTCCGGGTAATTGTAAATCTATCTTGTTTTTCTTCATGATATGAAAAAATAATTATGTCTGCGTTGATATCCAATGAATTTGCTAATGATACCGCATCTTGCCTAGAATCTCTTAATGTGTTCACTTTATTCAATACTCTTGATAATCCATAAAATCCTTCTTTGGCTAGATAATTGTACATATCTAAGTGTTCTTTTAACGTGACTGTGGATCCCCAAGCATCATCTAATAACCAAATTCTTTGTTCTTGTTGATATTTTTTGTTAATTGAATCGTTTTCATTAAAATCCAAATCAGATAATTGTTTAATTCGATTCACTGGAGGTTCGGTAGAATAACCTGCAGTATCTGTGATTCGAGTCATTGTTGCTATTTCTACAATGTGGTGCGGTAAATTTCCCAAAAAATCGGATAATAAAAGCTGATAGGATCCACTATCTCCATTAATATCAAACCGAATTTTTTTTGCATTGGGATAATAAGACATTGCAGATACATGATGATCAACCCAAAAGTCAATTTCTCCCTTATTAAATGGTGCAAGATCTACTATACCTTTCCAATTTAATCCTGCAAGCTCTTCTTTTAAATCTGGATGATTTATCATCCAATAGTCAAGGGGTATGATTACTGCACCTTCAATAGCATATCTAATCATTGAACCTGCTACTCCTCCATCAGTACAGTGTCCATGGACTGAATATAACTGTTGTGAACTCATATTTTTATTCAAATATGAGATTAAATCTCGAGCATATTGCATCCTTTTGTTTTCTGAATTTTCTATGTTTGAAATAAATTTTGTAAACATTAACTCCACATGGGATTTTTCGATTAATAGATTTTACATACTTGTGACTATTATTATCTAATATATTTAATTTTCATGATCTATTTTGATAAGTTCATCATACTATCAATTAAAAAATGTTTTTGATAATATGGATGAATGTTACTTCAAATGATTATTGGTATATAAAAATACTATTAAAAGTAAGTGTTTATTAAATCAATTGGGATGAATGACTACTCTTGATGAGCAAATAAATAAAATACGAGAAGATTTCCCAATTTTGAAAAGAAAGGTGCGAAATGGTGTCTCTTTAATTTATTTAGATAATGCAGCTACGACACAAAAACCAAAGCAAGTAGTAGATGCGATCTCAAATTACTATCTAAATGTAAATGCTAATGTCCACAGGGGGATACATGCATTATCAGAGGAGGCTTCTGAAATGTATGAATCCGCCCATAAAAAAACATCTGATTTTATAGGTGCCAATTATGAAGAACTCATATTTATTAAAAATACCACAGAAGGGTTAAATATTGTCGCAAATGGATTAAAACGATCTCTTCATGCAGGAGATGAAATCGTACTTACAAGGGCAGAGCATCATTCAAATCTTGTCCCTTTCATACAAATTGCGAAAGAAAAGGGAATTAAAATTAAATATATTGATTTCATTGGGTTTAAGGATCTTGATATGTCTAGTGCAGAAGCTCAAATAACAGATAAAACTAAATTACTTGCTTTTCCACATATGAGTAATGTTCTTGGTACTATAACTCCAGTAAAGGAACTAGTGAAGCTTGCACATGATCATGGATCCTTGGTGTTACTAGATGGTGCTCAAAGTGTACCTCATATTCCGTTAAATGTGAAGGATTTAGGTGTTGATTTTATGGCTTTTTCAGGTCATAAAATGCTAGCTCCGATGGGTACTGGTGGATTATATGGAAAGGAAGAACATCTTGATGAGTTGGATCCTCAATTATTTGGTGGCGATATGATTAAATCAGTTTCGTATG
>JAOUKW010000226.1 GCA_029882335.1 Candidatus Heimdallarchaeota archaeon
ATTTGAATGCAGCAATTAACCTGGCTTCGTCCACGATCCGAAGCAGAAGCTGATTTCAGCTAGTTTGGCAGATTTTCCAAACTTAAAGATCTAGTGTATATATTACACCCAAAATAAAACAAGTAATTTTTTGTTATTTTTTATATTATATTATTTACTATTATATTATCTTTAGATAATTTGATTGCTTCTTTTAATTTTATTAGTACAGATCTATCTAAGGATTAATTTAGGATTAACTACTTGTAAATCCTTCTAAATCAAATATAGAACCAGCTCGATCTTCATTCCATTTAGCCTTAACTTTTTGATCTATTTCGGGATTTTCAATGTCCACAATCTTATGGAAGAAGGTGGTATTGGATCCTTCTACTTTGATTAAACCCATATGATATGGTTCTACAAGTTTTTGACCTCTGAAATCAAAAAATACTTTGGAAACACCTACGATAGTACCTTCTAATTTCAATTCTTTATAGGTATCATCACCTAACTCATTAAAACAATCTTCACAGAACATTTTAGGTGGAAAATACGTAAAATCACAAGCCTCACATGTATTACCAATGAATTTTTTGTCTTTTAATCCATAAAAGAATTTTTCACCAGATATCCCAACTGTATAATGATAGTAAACGGGAAAACCACCTTTTACAGAAGTGGTTGGTGCATTTTTAATATTTCTTCTTGTTGGTAACATATTAGTCATCCTCCAGTAATTCAAAGAATTTTATATCAGTGATATCACCGATACGATCCTTTTCATCCTTCCAAACAGCCTTCACTTTCATTCCGATTTTTATCTTATCGTGAGAGACATCCTCATCAATTAAATGAAGAAATCCAGAAGGTGAAATAGAAGTTCCATCAATATCAATAACAGCAGGAATTTCTGCTTTTTCTCTTCTTGTTGCATCCGTACGGATGAAAGCAAGTGAAAAAGTGTTAATTACACCTGTATCAGGTAATTTAACATAGTGATTCATAGGATTGAAACATTCCTCACAAAACATTCTTGGTGGACATACTGTTCTATCACAATCATTGCAATAAGTCCCAAGTATCTTACCATTTTTAAGTCCTTTAAGGAATTTAGTGATAGCAACACCAGTTGCCCAGTTGTATTCCATTTCAGGATAATGTTTTACACTTAGTTCTGTATTCATGAATTCATCTAATGTTAATCTTTTTCCACGTACATCCATTAGTCAACACGACCTCCTTTAAGAATTAATACAGTACCAACCTGCATCAAATCACCCCAGGCTTGAGCTAACCCTCGAGTTACATCTCCGGAAAGTTGCCTCTTACCTGCCTTACCTGTTAATTGTAGGTACAATTCTGCAGATTTCATTCCTGCAGCAGCTGCAATTGGATTGCCTACACCCAATAAACCTCCTGAAGGAGTAACGGGGAAATCACCATCTCTTGCAGTGACACCATCAAATGCAGCTTTTGGAGCTTCACCCTTGGCAAATAATTGCAATCCTTCTAAATGATGTAACTCCTTGTAATTGAAAGGATCATAAGGTTCTGCAAAAGATAACCACTTTCTTAATACTTCGGGACTGTGATCCTTTTGTCCAGCCATATTATATGCCTGTTTAGCAGCTTTTTCCACATATTTGGGATAACTAAGATCACGATTGGTCCACATTGTAGTATCAACATTCCAACCAACTCCATCAACCCAAGCAACATCATCCTTGGAAATACCAAACTCTTTAATTTTCTCCTCAGTCATCATGACAAACGAAACAGCACCATCAGCAACTGGAGAAATATCTAATAAACGTACGGGATCACACAATATTTCTGAATTTAAAACCTCATCAAGAGTGAAGTTTTTACCAAGCATGGCACTGGGATGATCTATTGCATTACCTTTATTCTTCACAGATACAGAGGCAATATGCTCCTTGGGAATACCATAGGTTTCCATATATCTCTTCATCTCCAAAGCAAAGATCCATACCAAATTAGGGCCCAACGGCCTCTCTATAAGATTATCAAAAATAGTGAGAAAACCAGCTTGAGCAGATGGTTGAATACTTGACATCTTTTCTTCTGTAGTAACCATTACCACATCATGAACACCAGATGCAACAGAATACCAACCTTGAATTGGAGAGAATACTCCTGTTCCACCACCAACATAACCTCGCATGGTTGGTTTATTAAATCCACCAGAACCATCTGTAAGATATTCATGTTTCTGATGAACACCATCAAATGCATCCGGAGCAGAACCGATAATTACTCCATCAAGATCTTTTCTGGTTATCCCAGCCTCATCCAAGGCCATTTTTGAGGAATAATAAGCCAACTCCTTGGGAGTTTCTTTTGAACGTCGATTAAATCTAGTTAATCCAACACTAACCATTCCAACTTTCTTGCTACTCATTTAATTTCCTCCTAATACAGCAATTGCTCCAGCTGTTGTAGGTACACCACGCCATGAAAAAGCAAGTCCAGTTTTTGCTCCACTAATCTGTCTTTTACCAGCATGACCTCTTAATTGATGGACAACTTCTGCAACTCTTTGTAGTCCATTTACATCATGTCCATTACCCATACCGATGGTCCCACCTGAAGTATTTACCGGATTTGATCCCTTTCTACCGAGTTCACCATTGAGTAATGCTTTTCCAGCTTCTCCTGATTCATAGATACCTAAGGCCTCTAGATGTTGTAATTCCTTGAATGCATAGGTATCATCAATCTCAAAAACATCAATTTGGCTCTTGGGATTGGTTATAGATGCCATTTCATATGCTTTTTTCGCACATAGCTCTGCATATTTAGCAGTTTGCCAATCACGAGTATGGAAATTAGGACTGTTTGTCGCATATGAAATGCCATTTATCCAAACAGGATCAACATCCCTATTACCTATACCTTTTTCACTTGCAAGTACGATAACAACAGCACCATCAGCACTTTCAGAGACTTCTCCACTTCTTAAAGGTGTGGCAATCATCTTTGATTGTAGAATATCCTGTTTTGTTGCTTTTATTCCGTATGCAGCATTGGGATTAAATAATGCATTATTGTGATTTTTCACAGCTACCTCTGCAACTGCATCTTCACTAGTATTTGATCTCTTAAGATATATTTGTTTTTCAAGAGCGGCTGCTGTATGATGGGTAGCATCAAACTGTCTAACATACAATGGATCTAGTGCAAAGTGCTGAATCTGATTATGAGTCAATATATCAGAAGCTCGACTCTGTGCTTCAACAACGGCAATATCAAACATACCTGTTTTTATCTGCATGTATGCAGCAGCCATGCCTTGGATACCGTCACCTGTTATAGTATGTACTGGTCTTTGAGCTCCACCAATCTGATCTGGGGCATATTCATCAGTAATTGATGTACCCATGTTAAAATCCTCTTCACATGAGATGAACGTATCTACATCATCACGAGGATTCACCTGAGCATCACTATATGCCTTAACCGCAGCCTGGTAGACCATCTCTTTATAAGATAGTTCCCGAATTGAGGAGCGAAATCCTTCAATTCCAACTCCTATAATCGCTACTTTATTGGTCATTAAGTTAAAATCATCATAAACTTTATAACTCTACAGATTGGCTTAATACAGGTGTTATAAAAGAGAATTTTTAATTAATCAAAATAGCTAAAAGAAGAATTTCTAATAAAAAAAATGGGAAATTTTTAGTATAATTTATTTTCGTTTACGCTAATAATTAAACACGACTATGAATAGGATCCAATAATTTAGATTTAAAACAAATCAATTATTTTACGAATCCATCAATTCACCATCTTACAAAAAAGTATATTTACATCAATAAAAATGCTATAACATGACTACACAAAATAATGGGCTTGTAGCATTAGTTACTGGGGGAAGTAAAGGGATTGGTAAGGAAATAGCTAAAACATTAGCCAAAGAAGGGTATAACGTTTATATTGCAGGTAGAAATGAGAATAATCTTCAAAATGCAGTAAATGAATTTAAAGAAGAAGGATTAAATGTCAACCCAATTCAAGCAGATATGGCTGATGTTTCCTCTATTAATAATCTATTTGAAACAATTATGAGTGAGGTAAGCTGCATTGATGTTCTTGTAAACAATGCAGGAATTGGATCAATGGATAACAAGATATGGGATGTAAATTTGGATGATTGGTGGAATGTTTGGAATGTAAACTTACGAGGTCCAATGCTATTGAGTGGATTAGTAGTTCCAAAAATGCTAGAGAAAAATTCAGGTAAAATAATAAATATTGGAAGCTATGCAGGTATTAGACCAAGTATCGGTACTTCCTCATATAGTATGAGTAAAGGTGCACTTATTTCTCTTACAGAAAATTTTGGAATGGCTACTAAGGATACTGGGATTTCCGTTTTTGCATTCAGTCCAGGTTTAGTAAAAACTGATATGACTAAAGATCTACCTTTCTTCAAAGATGTTCCTCCAGAACATTGGACTCCAGTAGAAAAATCAGGCGAACTTGTAATAAAATTGATTTCTGGAAAATATGATAAACTCACAGGTTGTTTTCTACATGTTACTCATGATTTAGATCAAATCTTAGAAAATGCAGACAAAATAAGAGAAGAGAGGTTATATACATTGAGATATGTCACTCTTGATGGTTTAGTAAGATAGAACTATTGTTATTTTTTCCCATAAATTCAATACCTTAGCATTTATTCATGAATATATGCAGTATTAAATTATCAAGATTAATTATTATGGTTATAGGTGTGGATGTGGTTTCACCAAAAGTTGATCTAAACTAAAAATACTAGGTATATTTATTATGTGGAGTTAATAATACAAATAAACACTAACAATATTTACCATATTGTGTATCAAAATAATGCCCCCATTTTGTATTTAGAGATGTAATAATTATTTTATTTTATCCAATAATTCAAGTATTTCATCAGGATTAAATCCAGATATTCCTCCGCTATCATCCCAATCTGATGTTGGTAGAAAAATAAACTTGAGCTTCACTTTAGCAGTTTTCTTATTCTTTAGTAATTCATTACGCAACTCTTCTAATTTATCTGCAAATCCGTTCCAAGAATCATATTTTGAGTATATACTGATTTCAGATCTAGTTTCCCTCATTTCTTGGATAATGCTATGGAGTAAGAGTAGTAATCTTGATTTTGCATCCATATCATAAATCCTCATTGGAATGTGAGTCTATTATCATTTCTAAAACAATCCTGTATAAAATAATGGATTCAACTACAGATAGATTAGCTAAATTTTAATTTTGTATGAAATTCATTTTAGAATTTGTTATATTTCAGTTTTACACTATAACATATATAGTTATTCAAAATGTATGAATATTACTAGATATTTTTTAATTCAGTTCAAAATTGATTGTAAATTTAACATAAATATTACTCAAAAGATGGAACGATAGTATATAGGAACGAATCTTACTCTTTGAATAAAAAAATTTATAAATAATAATTATTCCAACCTGAACAATGGTGTCAAAAACTAAATTTTTAATTAATTTACTCTTGATAATGGCAAGTATATTTACAATCATAGGATTTATACATTCTTCAAATCCGATGTTGTTCAAATATTCAGATACAGCCTACAATAACCAAGTTTCTCATAGACCAGTAAATAATGACAATAATGTAAATTCAGGTTCTATGAATATGGGACTACAGGGTTATAATACTACAATTTCAAGCTTATCCATATATGGTGATGCAGCATTGGATGCAGCAGCTTTACTTCATGCTTGGGCAGGTACAGGTACTGCAGCAGATCCCTATATAATAGAAGGTTATGAATTTTCAGTAACTTCAGGAAATATAATATACTTAAGTGTGACTAAGTCTACTTTATTTAGAAACAATTACTTCCGCTCCACTTGGAGTGGTTCAACAGGAATATCTGCAACAGGTAATGGAGATACCATGATTGCATATAATAATACATTTGAAAATGTATCAAATCAATTCTCAAATTATAAAACACTTAAATTTTATAATAATACAATGATTAACACCCGTGTTATCTCATCTGCAAGTAATTTCCAAGCAAAAGAGAACGTAGAATTTTATAATAATACAATGCAGAATTTTTATTATGGGTTCACAATCGCCACAAACAGTATTACCAATGCTAATGTGAGCATATATAATAATACATTTTCAAATATAGGTTATAACAATGTATATACATATTCTGTTAGTATTTCGGTTCCTACCGTTGCTAATGGATTGATTGCAAATAATACAATTAAAAATAATGAAAAAACAAGAGCAGGTATAAAACTAAATCAAGTATCAGTAAATACAATCATAAAAGATAATAAATTCGAAAACTCATCAAGTTTTGATCTTTCTACTATATTTTCAGGATATTTTAAATTATCGAATTTTGCAGGAAATACAATCGATGGAGACCCAATTCAATTTTACGAAAATGTAGCTGGTTCCATATCAATACCTGCAAATACGGCTCAACTAATCATTAGCGATGCAGATTCATTGGATGTTGACGCGTCAGGTATTACTAACTTAAGAGGGGTCAACTTATTAAATGTAAGTAATTCACAATTTAAGAATTTAGTAATAACAAATGAGTTTATGGGAATATCAATAACTGGAGCGAATAGTAAAAATGTTACAATTCGCGATAGTTCATTTTCAAA
>JAOUKW010000012.1 GCA_029882335.1 Candidatus Heimdallarchaeota archaeon
CTCTAATAATAATACCATCATATCCTGTTGATTTGAGGGCATAGGGGAAGAACCCACCACCATATGCTTCAGTAACAAATTTTGATAATGGTGATTTAGTCATTGCAACATATCTAGCACTACCCATTACACTTAATCCAGCAAGAGGACCTAGTAATATAAGTAATACATTTTCTTTCCCATAGGGATCTGTATTTCCATTTTGGGGTAATAAATCCCAAAGAAGTCTTGCTCCTAATCCTTTGCCACCAATATATTCAACCAAATAACTTTCTGGGATTTGATAGTCTTTTATGTTTCCTTCAGACAAATCTACGTCAAGAAGCTTACCATAATTTCCTGCAGCCATAATTTATGTTATTAGTACTTACAGATAAATACATTGACAGGGATATGCTTTCCTTTAATTATTTAATTTCAAAATTTCTTGAACAAACGAAGATTAGATTATTTTCAATTAGATTGTTAAAAATTTTAAAAATTTTATATTTCTCTACCCTACTTCTTAATGATTTATAACACACAATTCGATAAATATTGTTAAATTAAATCTTGTATAAATCAAATTAACTTGTTATCAACCCAAGTTCTTACTTTTTAATGAAGATAAATAAATCCAATAAAATTGAGTGGTGTAATCCACTTTAATCTTGAAAAAGAAATGAGTTACTTATTCGTTTAGAAAGTTATAATTATCGAGACTTTATTATATTAAAAGAGTATAAATATAATTAGAAGATGTTTTTTCGTAAAAAAAAGGATTTAATACAAGTATTACTGGATAGAAACGTTGAGTATGTAAAAAGATCACAAGCTGCCTTGGATATCAGTGTGAAAAAAGAGGCAAAATACTTAGATCCATTAATTCAGGCATTAAAAGACGACCCTGAACCTTCGGTTCGAATGAATGCAGCTTTTGCCCTAGGTGAATTACGAATGAAAGGAGCTTTTCAACCGTTAATTACTGCTTTGAAAGAAGATGGTAGTGAATGGGTTAGAGGATTTGCTGCTTCAGCATTGGCAAATTTAGATTTCAATCACATGGAAGTTGAAGAGATCATAATAAAGATGTTGGATAAAGATAGAGACCCAGGTGCAAGAAGACATTATGCACATAGTCTTGGTTTGATTGGCACGTCAGAGAAGGCAGGACCTTTATTAATGTCTATCTTAGAAAACGAACTGGATTCTGGTGTACGAGCAGATGCTGCAGAAGCACTTGGAATTCTGGGATATTCTCCTGCTAAAAAAAGCATAGAAAATGCGTCTAAAAATGATATCAATGCAGATGTACGTAGACAAGCGAATATCGCTTTAAGAAAACTAAGTTTAGATGATTAAGCAAATACAGGATTTCCATCGAAATTTATAACAACATTACCATCAAAATATTTCATCATTTCGGTTTCTATATCTATGGAGATATTTTTTATTTTATTTTTACTTAGATCTATTTTGGTTACATTGGGGAATATTTGAAATATGGAGGTTGAAAAATTCTTTATCTTATTTTTTGAAAAATCTATTTCAGTTATTAGTGAAAATTTTATGTATTTAGATTCTGGTAAATTTGTTAATTTCAAAAATTTAAGAAATTTAGCCATATTTAATGATACTAATTTGCAATCAATTTGGATTTGTTTTGGATCTGCTTTCCATGGATTCGAAGGTACATACATGAATTTTGCTTTGTCACGTTGGATTAACATTCGTAGAAAGCTTCTACGTTTTACTTGATATAAAAATATTTTCAGTCTGTCTATATCATTTAAGGACATAGGACCTCTTTGATTTAACTGTGAAATTAATTTCTTGTTCTCGATATAATATCCTACTTTTTGACCGATAGCCCAAAAAAGGAATAAGGTCATTCCGGGTAAAATTTCTTCAAAATAATGTAATTCATAGTCGTAATCAATGTATAAGAAAATATAATATAATAATAAACTAAATACTACAAATTTGTAAATAATATAATAAATGATTAGCAGTACAAAATATCCAGTTTTACTATTTTCATCAGGATGTATTAATTGATCAATAAAAGCACCAATACCGATAAAAAACGAGAAATACCACCAATAATGAAGATTATTTTCTGTAAGGAAATAACGACTTAGTACAAAATATGCAATTATAATAGATATAGCATAAATAATTATGCTCAATAGTGTTTGTTTTCGATTCATCCCAAGTAAAGGGTCTAAATTTTTTCTGGTTGGTTTTAAATAATGAATTTCTGATTTTTCTTCTTGATCTAATTCATCAAATACCATTTATCTAAGTTCGAATTCAAGAGGTAGTATTTTTAATTTTGTAATTTGTTATCATATAAATGAATTTTATTACAATTTTTTTCCCACACATACATTAAGTTTTGAATTTCATAATTTATTTAATTATATCTTGTATTATATCTTAATCAGTTTAATTGGATAATTATGGGTTATAAATGTATTTCTTTATTATTTGAAAAATAGTAAGATTCATTTAATTTACAAATTGTTCAAATATTCTTTTATTTCATTTATACCATACAAATCATCAGCTAAATCCTTACTAAAAGGATTACCCAACACATTTAATACCTTTAAATTCTTTAATTGTTTTATTGATTTTGGCAAATCATGAAGTTTGTTTTCATTTAGATCAATTCGTGTCAATTCAGTATTTTCTCTAAAAATATCATCATGTAATTCCTCTATTCGATTGTATGAAAGAGATAGCGTCTTTATTCCTTTCAGATTGAAAAAGAGTTGATCTGGTAAATTTGTTATTTCATTACCACCAAGTCCAATGTATTCTAATTTATCAAGCCCTTCGAATATATCTCCAGGAATGGTTTTTAAATTATTTTTAGATAGAGAAATAGTTTCTAGATTTTTCAAAGCTGTAAACATATCAGAATATATTTCTCTCAGTAAATTTTGATGAAGATTTATGGTTAATAATGAAATCAAAGAGGAGAAGGCATTTTTTGAAATTTCAATAATTTTATTATTATCAAGATCGAGTGTCAATAAATTGCTTAATCCTTGAAACGTAGCATCATCTATTGTGCTAATTTCATTATCTGACAAATCCAAAGATTCTAAATTACTTAGTAAATTAATACTTTGAGGTAATTTTGAAAGTTTATTTCCCTCCATATCTAACTCTTTTAAATTCTTTAAATTATTAAAAATTGCATCGGGTAAAGTTGTTATTTCATTATCAGACATATCCAATGATTCTAAATTACTTAATTTACTGAATATCCCCTCGGGTAATGTAGTTAGACTATTATTAATGAGATATAGTTTATTTAACTCGTCAAATTGATCAAAAATTCCGTCTGGTAATTTTTCTAATTCTAATGAACTAATTTCGAGGGATACTAATCTTTGTTTACTAAATTTTGTCAAATCAGAACGGATTATATCTTCAAATGAATTGGATCGATCCATTTTTTGAAGTATTGTTTTTAAAGTTGATTTGTCATCCACATATTGAAATAATTTAGATTTAATAAAAATTTATTATTGTAAGTATTGATCATTTGGAGAAATTTTTAAATTTATTTTGTAATCAACCACCTATATAATAAATCTATTAGATGTAATCTATATTTATTCTAAATAGATAATTAACAGCGGTGTTTATACTTAATCTGTTAACCTCTAATAAAGTAGGATGATTTAATTTAACAAAATAATAAAAAGAGCTGATTGGCAAAATTATTAACAGAATTTGATATAGAACTTAATAAAACAGCGTTATTTTCAATATAAAATTATATTAATCATATAATTTATAGATTAAAGAAAAACTAGTTTTCAAGTAAAAGAAACTTTAAAATTCAAGGAATAGATAAAAATATGAGAAATATTGCACAAGGATTATGTTAATAAAAGAGTTGTTTGTCCAACATGCAAGCAAAATATCATTGTTTTTATTGATTTAAATGAATTAAAGAAAGACTTCGATTTAGAGGGAGGAATAGTCAAACGTAGTCTACATCATGAAAATCATCTTCTCATATTAGACATTGATTTTAATGGAGATGTTAGAACAATTATCCCAATTACTGATGATGAAAATATATCATTCGAGGATTTGCACACAGATCCATTTTTTATGGATATAGCAGACTTTGAGAAAATAAAAAAGAATATAGTTCTTGTTAGTGAAAGCCCAATATTCTCCAATATATTTGCGAATCAATTTGAAAGAGATATAAAAGGAAAAATGAATTTTGATGTATCAATTCGTAATAAATACTTACTAGCGATCTACCATAATCTCAATATTCATTGGATTAGAACTGATAAGATATTAACTCTTGAATCATTTAAATCGGATGTAATTATCATTGATTTAGAAAATATGTCACAGGAGCAGTTACAATTAATCAAAGCTAAATTTATCAGTTTAGATCCGAAGAATTTTAGAAAAATTAAATTCTTTTTAAATTATAGTCTTACAGATACTCATTCTGTTGACCTTGTTAATGTAATTAAAACAAAAATAAACGGTGATTTAATTATTACAAATAAAGAATACAAAGAAAAGGTAGATTTACTTAAAAATGCAATTGAAATCTAATAATTCATAAACAAATCCCTTTTTTTCTATTAGATATTTCATCAAATGCCATTAAATTTATAATTTCATTTGATATGGATAAAGTATGGAACCCAATATCCGATCTGAAGTAGAAACTCAAGCAGCCTCTCAAGTTCATTTAATCACAGGTTTGGTTCTTTTGGTCATTACATTGATAATTATGCTTATTCAGTATAGAAAATTTGTAAAAGAGGTAAGAATCAATTATAAATTATTTCAGGCACCTTTTATTAATTATTTCTTTATTTATACAGGTCTAATTCTTGTTGTAGTGAATGAGATTATTATTCTAAGTGCAATTATTTATTCAAATCAAGTGTATACAATATTTGGAAGAGAAAAATCAATATTTATCGTTGGGGGATTGGGTTTATTTATTTTTGGATGGACTCGAATAGTCATTTTTAATCTCTCTCTAAAAGGAAGAATAAACACTTCAGTCCGTTTCGCATTTCTAGGAACTATGCTATTTTATGTATTTGCCTTTACAATGACCTTGTTAATAACATTTGGTATTTCCTCAAATACAAATTTTGCTGGTGTTGGATATTCAGCAGCAGTTGCGATTTATGGTACATTCATAATTATTGATCTGGTATCTTTAGCAATCTTAGCAAAGAGGAAGAAAAAGATTTCTCAATATCAATATTGGATTGGTTTGTTATTGTTTTTCTCATTATTTTTGGATTTATTATCTATAATTTTCAATGCATTACCACTGATTATAATAGATAAAGTAAGCCCGGATGTCCATGTTATTTTCAATTATATAGTAGAACCAGCAGTTTATTTAATAACAATGACATTGGCATTTAGATTTCTATATTGGGTTTTATTTAACCCTAAATGGTTAACTGATAGATATATTGATGAATAATATGATTTACGTTTGAATGTATCACAAACTTGTGTATTACAGATAAGAGTCGATTAATTCGTAAACATCTCGACCTTCATTTGGATTATCAAGAATATTATAATAACTTTGAAGGATAACTGATTTCAGCCCATTTGTATCTTGATAATTCAATAAATCAACGTGTTTTAATCCAATTTCATCTAAAAGAAAACTTCGAATAGCAAGTGGTGGATTTTTTGATTTTCGCGTATCAAATGCTACAATTACTTTCACATCATCGGGAAGTTTAATTTTTCCCTTTTTTAATTGGTTTATAAACTCATTTTCGTTTTCGCTAGACACTAAATCAAATACGATACTTTTCGGGATGAGTTTGGAATATCGATTATCGCAGAGTTTTATCTTGTCTGGTGATTTTAGGGATTGCATACCACCCTCAAGAGTGGTTATTATAAATTTTAAATTACGATGTTCAGTTGATAATACATTACTTTTAAAGGTAAAGCAAATTTCCTGTGTTTCTTGAATATATGTTTTAATTAAAGATGAAAAAAACGACCTATAAGTTTGTAAATCAGATATAAATAATATTAATGGTTTAAGTGGATTTTCAGTATTTTCTAATATTGAATTCACAATTTTACTTACATCATAATTTGATCTGACTAAAGTGTCCAGAATCGTTTGAATTTTATTGATTTTCTTTGTAGTAGTAATCTCATAATTTTCGTTAAGTTCTAGTTGCATTGTATGAGTATCATGATTCTGATAATATATGTTATGTTTTACCTTCATTCTAGGTGCAGGAATCAATGCAGAATTACTTGTATTAACAGTAGGTGCTTCTATTGGGGAAATTTCTTTCAAATTTAAATGATATTCTTCACTGCATATCTTACATCTATATGTTAGTATATTCTTCATTCTTTGCTTACTCCATTTGTTCAAATAACCAATTTATTGATTCAAAAATATTCTCACCAGTCAATGCACTTGCAGGTGTGATCTTTATATTATGTGCAACCATAGTCTTTAATTTATAGAGTTTAATAATTTCATCTTCTGTATAAATTCTTTGATTTTCTTGAAGATCTGCTTTATTTAATAATACTAAGATTGGTTTTCCTAGATCTAATATGGAAAATGCAAATGCTTTTGCTCTTCTAGATCCCCTGAACATTTCATTTTCAGGACAATTACATTTGATGATTTTATCATCAGCTTGATAGTTAGGGCAATATTCTTCACTTTCAACCCAATTGCCAAGATCTTTTTGTAATCCCTTACATTCGTTAAGCAAAGAACTATCAACTACATATATAACTCCATCAGACTTCGCAACATCTGCTTTCCAAAACATGTTTTGATACAATTCAGAACCACCAATATCTGTTATTCTGAATTCATGTTCTTTATCCCCCAATTGGATCTTAATTTCTCTGGTTTTTGATCCATGTGTTTCTTCTCTTCTCTCACGAAGTATTTTGTTCTCGATTAACTGCTCTATTACAGTACTCTTACCAGCTGTTTTGTAACCCAAAATTGTAACATTTTTTTTGCTAGTAGAGCTAAAAACATTTTTCATGTTTTTTAAAAATCTTGAAGCCACACATGAATATGTGATTCCTCATTTTTGAGGTTTTTGTATTTTGTTATTTTATTTCAATTCATTAAAGTTTAAAGTTGTAATTAATTTACAAATTCAGGTAATTTATATATTTAAGACCAATTTCAAGTAATTACTCTTCATTTTAGTAGTAAACCAGTAATGTTAAAAAATTGCAATATCAATTGAAAAACATTTTCCCGATCTGTATCAATAATACCTAGATGATAAGATTTTTTAAGGTAAATGAGGTACTTTTGTTTACTGCCTAAGAATTTTTTAATATTAAAACCACTATTAAGATAAATTGTAGAATCTAATTCGGATTGAATTATCAAAACAGGAGATTTTATCTTTTTTAAACAATTTTTAGTTTCTTCCAATAATTCTATAACATCTTTTAATGATTTTATGGTTACTACACCATAATATTTACGCAGATACTTAACATACGGATGTTGACTAAGTTTTTTATCATAAAATTTGAACATACGATATTTAATTAATAAATTTGGATAGATACTCGATATTAATTTAGCTGCTAGGTGTACAATTTTTGGATAGGTAAAAGGACTTGATATTGTACAAACTGCAGCAATGTCATTTCGAGTTGAGGTTATTTGTAAATTAATTACACCACCAATGGAATGACCTATTAAAATAATTTTACGATCTGATTTTTCTTGTTTTAAGAATTCAATTGCAGTTTGAGTTTTTTTCTTCCATTTTGTACTATTTACTTGGTGAAGTGCGGTATAATTTTTTCCATGTCCAGGTAATAAAGGAATTATTACTCGATAACCAATTAATGCTAGCTTTGACCCAAGATATAAATTTTCAATATTAGACCCGATATACCCATGTTGCAATACGATCCCAATGGTTGAATTTGGATCTCCAAATAGGATATCCTTAAATTTTGGCAATTCACTAATTTCATGTATATCATATAGAAAATGTTCAATTTCATTTTCGTTATATATTTTATCATCATTGTGAATTTCTAATAAACCAATGGGATTCAACAAGATATAATAGCGTAGAGAAGTATAAATATGTTTCTTAACGTCATTATTGTTTACAATTAACAATTATTTTGTTTTAATAAAATTTTGATTTTTATAAATTTGAATTTAGACGAATTTTGTTTAATTTTTTAATCATTTAATTTTATCTTATTCTTGAACTTAAAGTATAATTAGTTTTAAAGGTAAATATGGCTAATGAGGAATATAAAGAATTAATGAAGAAATATGAAGAAATTTATATTTTAGGGTCAATTAGTGGAGTATTAACTTGGGATACAGAAACAACCATGCCTAGAAATGCGATACAGCATAGGAGTAAGCAATTTCGGTATATTAGTGAACAAACACATAAACTATCAACTAATGAACAGTTTGGATTGTTATTGAATAAACTAAGTGATAATGATGATTTAAATAAAATAGAAAAAAGAAATGTTGAATTACTAAAAAGAAGATATGACACTGCTTCAAAAATTCCAATAGATTTGGTAGGGGAGATGAGTGCTCAATCTAAAAAGACAAACGAATCTTGGAAAACGGCCAAGAGCAAACAAAATTTCTCAATAGTAATGAATGACTTGAAAAAATTAATTGAACTAAACATTGATTATTCTACTAAACTTGCAGATATCAGAGGTATTAATGATCCATACAGTGCAAGAATTTCTGAAAGGGATTTTGGATTTAGTGTAGATCAAATTACTAAATATTTTAATGAGGCCAAGTCATTTTTAATTCCATTTATTCAACAAACGCTAGACAAACAGAGAGATCTTGATTTTGAGTTTAGAAATCGACCAGTTCCTAAAACAGTACAAGTTAAGGTAGTAGAGGAAATTGCTAAAAGTTTCAAATATGATTTTAATCGCGAAACAGGATTAGGTAGAATTGGTGAGGTTGAACATCCATTAACTATTGGATGTGGCCCTCAAGATGTTAGAATAACTGTAAAATATGGAGATTTTATTCAAGTTATGAATGCAACTGCCCATGAACTAGGACATGGATTACATGGGATTCATAAAAATCAAGAATATGTATATCAACCAATTAATTCTTTTGGTTTTCCAAGTTTAGGTGAATGTACATCACGTTATACAGAAAATAAAATTGGTAATTCGAGAGAATTTCAGAGTTATTTCTTTCCGATAATGCAGAAATTAACAAATGGAATTTTTGATGATCTTGATTTTGAATCATATTTTAGAGGATTTACCCGTGTTAAACCACACACTAGTAGAATGGAAGCAGATGAATTAACATATGGTTTGCATATTATTATTCGATTTGAATTAGAAAGAGATTTATTTGCAGGTAAAATTAGTGTAGAGGAACTTCCATCACTTTGGAATGAGAAATATAAAGAATATCTAGGTGTGAATGTACCTAATGACAGCTTAGGCATTATGCAAGATTTACATTGGTATAATGTTTACTGGGCATATTTTCAAGGATACTTTTTAGGAGACCTAATGGGATCACAACTTCATCACCATATGAATTCTACAAATCCAGAATGGAAGACAAATATGATGGAAGGTGATCTCAGTACTGTATTAAATTATAACATTGAAAATGTTTATTCAAAGGGTGCTCTATATGACCCCCTAGATTTAGTAAAACATGTTACAGGCGAATCTCTTCAAACAAAATACTTTGTTGATTATTTGAAGGAGAAATATACTTTTTAAAGTATCAAAGTTAAAAACTCATTTAAAACGTAGATTTTGTATTTTATTATTATTTATTAAATTAAAATAGAAATAAAGGGATATTTTTTATTATACAACAGGATTACTACCAGATTCTTCAATACTAGAATCCATCTCACTTATTAAATCATTCTTGTTGTCTATACCTAACTTCTTTTCTACATTTGGAAATGCAGTCATAAACCAAGCATATATTAGGAACAAAACTCCAATAATAAGTGAAACGCTAAATAACCATATTACACCAAACAGATCAGCAAGAATACCACCTATTAATTGAGATACAGGGATCATCGTCCAAGCAATAAGTTGTCTTACAGTCATAACTCTTCCTTGTAATTCAGCAGGGACAACACTTTGCCAAATAGTTTGAGATGGGATATTTGCAAATGGACCTCCAAAACCGAATAAGATCATAGATATTATAAGAATCCAAAAATTATTTATCACAATTCCATATATTAGTAAGTATATCGAGAGATAAATTACACCTTGTCCAACAGCTACACCTCGTGGATTACTACCCAATAAGTTTGGTTTCACAGATAAGATGGCAGGGCCTAAAATACTCCCAACCTGTACTGCGATCAATAGGGTAGCAAATAATTTAATATCAGAGTTTAATAAATCAGGATCTACAACTATAAGTGGTAATAGCATAAATACGGGTGTTACCAAGATATTTATTGCTGTAAATGTAATTAATAAAGATAATAATCCATCTTGTTTTTGTATAAAGGATATTCCTTCTTTAAATTCAGTTTTGAAAGATTTCTTTTCTTTACTCTCTCTTTTTTCTTTTGTAATATCTGGAATATGTATTTTTAAAACTGGAATAATCGCTATTAGAAAGGTAATAATGTCAATCCATAAGAGTGTAGCAATATTTTTAATTCCAAATAGAAATAGCAAATATGCTCCAATTGCAGGTCCAATTAATCCAATTACTCCGTTAAATAGATATTCTAGACTATTTACTTTAGTTCTTTTATCTCTAGGAACCATTAATGGAATTATCGCCTGTATTGCAGGATTATGAAAACCATTAGCAATACCTCGTAATGCAAGTAATATGAGATAATAAGGAATATCCATAACCTTGTAATAAAACATTAGCATCATAATTCCGGTAAATACAGCTTGCATACCATCTGAAATAATAATCACTTTTTTCCGATTCCACCGATCAATGAGAACACCGGAAAACATGATAGTAATTATGAATGGTGCAAAGCCAGCTACTGAGGCTAGCCCTAAAATAGTTGCAGTTTTATCTGCATATCTTGGATCTTCGGTTGCTGTTAGTGTTAGCCACCAGATCAAGGAAAACTGAACTACATTAGAACCCAATATTGATAGCAACTGACCAGTAAAAAAGAGCCAGTATTGTCTTAAACTATTAGTAGATGGTTTTATTTCTTGATTCATAATAATCGCCTTACCGTTCAATCAAATTTGAACAGATAATTATTACTATTCAAATATATTTGAACAGAATATTTAAATGTTTTTAAACGTATAATAGTATAATTAAATGCTATTGGAAAATATTTCAGATAGGAGTTTATTATTTGAATTTTGGGATAATCTTGTTAATATAAAGGAAATTGATTTTGATACTTTCAAACAATCTAATGAACATCCAATAAGAAAAGAAATTGTAAAAATATTAAGAAGAGGAATCAAAGATGGAGATCGGAAAAGACATGCCCTCTCTATGAAGGAGATATTAGATGAAATCAATCAATTACACAAACATTGGGGAAAGGAAGCTGTTAAGATGACCAGTCTCTATTACCATCGAGATTTATTAATCGAAAATAAACAAATGCAAGAAGTCGCAGTCTTTCTTGAAGGTAAGAGACATGTATCGTATTATGGGAGAACTGCAAAAGGATTTATTGCATCAGATCTATCCAATGAGGACTTCTTAAATTTTAACTCTCATATTATTAATTTGATACAGGAATTTAATCCAGATATGCCAAAGGATGAAATCATTAATTTATTTAAACATATGAAATCAAAATTTGATAAACAACATCAATTAATCAAGAATTGGATAGAAGAAAATTCAAATATTTTATTGAAACTTGATATTGATATTATTGATATTTATGAAAAAATATCGACAATATATTCTTACAAAAAAGAAATTATTGAATTTAATGATGAATTCGCAAGATTATTGCATTTACCTGATTATTTTTAATTGAAATTTATTATTTTTAATATTCTGCATCAAACCTCTTAAAACGGAATAATTATGTATTTATGTAATATGAATAATAACTTAGAATCTAAATTTCCAACTGTTACTTTACATTTTGAAATAATATATTCAATATTCATTACAATTTTTATATCCGGCACCTATTATGATGCTTGGTCTCATACACACATACCAGAGTTAGAAACCTTCTTCACACCAGCACATGGTTTGATGTATTTTGGTGCAGGAATGGTATCTATTTTCATATTTTATACCATGTACAAGAATTCTAAATTGGGATATAAATTTTTGAATTCCATGCCAGTTGGATATCATTACGGGTTTTACGGAGTACTTACATTCATGATAATGGGGTTAGGTGATCTTATTTGGCATGAATTATTTGGGATCGAAACTGAACTTGAGGCTGCATTTTCTCCCACACATCTTGGACTGATGACGGGTATAGCACTAATTACGGGCACACCATTATTTTCTGCTTGGAATAGAAGGGAGGAAATCCGTAATAAGAGATTTGTTGAATTAATACCTTTAATTATATCAATTTCAATGTTTTTATCAGGAATGACAGTAATTACTCAATGGGCACACCTGTATGTAGAATTATATCCAACATATCCAAATGCAAATACATCAATGATACAGACTCTAGGAATTCAGGCAGTAATACTTCAAACTAGCATAATTATGGGATTAACTCTTATTATTGTACACGATAGACTGTTACCAACGGGAAGTTTGTCAATTATCTTTACCATAAATGCCTTATTCCTTTCTTTAATGAGGGATACCTATTTTGTTATTTTATCCACTTTACTCGCGGGTCTATTTATAGATTTATTATATTGGAAAATGCGTCCATCTAAAACGAATTTAAATAAGTACCGGTTATTTTCAATGATTACACCAGTTATATTTTATACTTCTTATTATCTAATTCTAAACCTATCTGAAACAATTATATGGTCAATTCATATGATTACTGGATCAATTTTCATGGCAGCTTCTGTTAGTTTATTGATATCAATTTTAGTTGTACCATCATCCATTATAGAAGATAGGAAAAATTAAAATTATTTGATCTTTCAATTTATTTTAATAGAAGCGGAAATATTATATTTCATTAGACTGAACGGAATTAAATGTTTTTTGATGTGATAGTAATTGGAGCTGGAGCAATGGGAAGTAGCTCTGCATTTTGGTTATCCATGAAAGATAAACAAGTCCTCTTATTAGAACAATTTAAACTATTACATAAAAATGGGAGTTCACACGGTGATTCTCGAATTATTAGAAAAACATACAAAGAAGATTATTTCGCAGAGTTAATGACCTACGCTTATGAATCATGGTCTAAATTAGAGGTACTCTCTGGAAAAACACTTATTAATGTTACTGGAGGTCTTGATATTGGAAAAAGAACGAATAAATTTATACAAGAAATTATTAATAATTGCAAAAATAAAGAGTATCCATATAAAATTTTAGAAGCTGAAGAAATAAAAGATATTTATCCTCAATTGTTAATTGATGATGATATTATTGCAATATATCAAGAAGATGGTGGTATAGTAAATGCTTCAGAAGCATTAAAAATATTACAAAAATTATCTCAACTAAATGGTGTAAGTATAAGAGATGAAGAAGCTGTTGTGAATATTAAAGAAACAGATTCTATTGTAGAAGTTACAACCACAAAAGCGACCTATCATTGTAATAAACTGGTAATTACCGCAGGATCGTGGATCAATCAAATAATTCAACCCCTTGGATATAATTTTAACGTTAAATTAATGGAAGTAACACTGGCTTATTGGAAAATAAAATCAAACCAGTATGATTACTCGAATTTCCCAATTTTCATATATTGGGATAATGAAGTAAATTATGGATTTCCAGTTCATGAAAAAGAAGATTATCTAAAAATTGGTCTTCACGAATCATCAATAATGAAACCAAAATCAGACCGAGGAGAAAAGATTGAGGTTAATGATGAAATGCTAGATCAAATTAAAAAATTTATTTCCAAAACATTTAATGACATAAATACTTCTCCTGAATTTATTGATACATGTATCTATACCATGACAGAGAATGAAAATTTTATAATTGACTATATTCCAAATAGTAACAAAATTTTGATAGTAGGAGGATTTTCGGGGCATGGTTTCAAATTTACACCACTTATTGGTGAAATTGTATGTGATCTGATATGTGAAACACCTATAGTTCATGATTTATCACATTTTAAATTCAGTAACTTCATAGACTAAAAAAGGATATTAATTTGTAAACCATTTAACGTCAATAGATAATAATAATAATATAGAACTATGCTGTTATTGAATTATGTCTGAAGGTAAATTGGAAATAGAAGCTAAAATTGCTAAATACCTTCGACTATTGGAACAAGACCCAAATAATGTAGAAAATCACTTTAAACTGGGAACCTTATATTTAGATGAAGATCAACATCAATTGGCGTTGATTCATTTTGAAAATGTATTGAAATTGAATCCTGAAGATACTTATTCAATGATAAACCTTGGTAATATACATTACAAATCTGGCAATATTGAATTAGCTTTAAAATCATATTTTCAAGCATTAAGTATTGATGATGAAGATGTAGATTTATTATATAATATAGCAAATCTATATGAGAAATCAAATGATTATAAAAAAGCTGAAACTTATTATATGAAAGTATTAGATATTGACGCCAATCATTCAAAAACATGGAACAATTTAGGATTATTACACACCATTAATAATGACTTAGAGAAAGCAAAATATTGCTTTAATAAATCGTTTTTATTAGATCCAAATAGCATAGAAACTCTAAATAATCTTGGCGAGATACATATTTTAACAAAAGACTATCTCAGTGCAATATCATATTTTAATCAAATAATTTCCCTAAAACCAAATTATGCTAGTGCTTGGTTTAATTTAGGTGTAATATATGAAGAACTTAAGGAAATCGGAAATGCAGAGAAGCATTATCAAGAGGCATTGAAAAGAAGTCCTATATACAGTGAAGCACTCTATAGATTAGAGACCATTTTACATGATAAAGGGGAGATAAAGAAGGCAATAAACATCTATAATAGTATCCTTGATAATGAAGATAGCAACAAGAGTGAAATATACTATCTCTTAGCCAGAGCATACTCTGCATTAAAACAAGATGAGAAAGCAATTGAGTATCTGACTATATTAATACATGATAATCGACATATTAACTCATATAAAGAGAAAATATTATTAGATAAGACCTTTATAGATCTTAAAAAAAATATTAATTTTATGGATTTAATGAAATAGAATAATTGTTTGCTATATGATTGTGACTCTTCCTCAAATTATTTAAACTTCAATCATTAGTCAATTAAATTTTAGTCCGATACAAATATTTTTATCGATAATAATTGGTTTTAATGTATGTCTCTTATGAGAAATATTGGTGCTTATTATAGATGGGCGGATACTAAGGTTATAGAATTACTTTCTACATTATCAGAAGAAGAGTTTAATCAAGAATCAGAAGGATCTAAGAAATCTATTGCAAAACTAATCCAACATTTGGTTTTGTATTACGAAATTAATCTTCATACCTATCAAAAAGGAATATATGATGATATCAAATTAAAGTTATCAAAAATGGATCAGTCACAATTATTAACACATTGGAAAGAAATAATAATTAGATTCGAAGAGATATTATTTACTTTTCCGGATACTATGAAAATGCCTACTCCTGACATGAAGATACTCGATGTTCCAGCAGAAGTCTATATTTTCTCAACAACAGATCATTCAACTTACCATCGTGGTCAAATTATTTTACTCTATAAAGAAATAACCAATAATGAGGCTGTATCTACAGATCATTATTCTTTTATAACTAGAAGTAAAGAATAACAATAATTAAAATAGATTTAACAATTTGACCTTTTTATCTCTTAATATATGGTTGGGTTAAATGAAATATGTATTAAATATACTAAGCTTTTTGTTTACTATATCTCTATTACAATTAGAAGTCTATTAAGTATTTATATTTACACCGATTGTTCATTGATTATTATAAGGTGTGCTTTATCAATTTTCTATTGACAAATTATTATAATTACTTATTTTAATTCTTTTAAGTCGATTTGGAATTAAACGTTTTAATTTTTGTTCATAAATAAAATATGAATATAAACTATTAATAAATAGAAAATACTGCTTTAATAAAGAAAATTAAAAAAGGCAATTTAAATGTATATTTTGTGAAGATAGCCCTAGCAATTTTAACTTGGGATGAGTTAGAAGGGATTAGTAATCTCTACAATAGAATAAACTTTGATCTTTTTGACCAAGTATTTGCAATAGACCCAGGTTCGACAGATGGTACTTTGGAATTTTTCAAAAGTAAAAATATACCTGTCCTTATTCAACAAAAAACTGGAAGGGGAAATGCCTTCCGAGAAGGTTTAAACCATACAGATTGTGATTCAATCGTATTTTTCTCAGGGGATGGAAATGAAGACCCTGATGATTTACCAAATATGATTAAATATTTAAAAGAGGGATATGACTTGGTCATTGGTGGGAGATTTATTAGAAAAGGATGTAAAAGTGATAATTCTGATGATAAATTTCGAGTTAGATGGTTTGGCAATGTAATATTTAGTCTTGTGTGTCGCATCATATGGAGAACTGGAGTGTTTGATTCAATTAATGGTTATAGAGCGTTTAAAACAGATTCAATGAAAAAATTAAAGTTGGATGCAAATAAGCATGAAATAGAGTTACAATCTACCATAAGAGCATCAAAACTTAAAATGAAGATTAAAGAATTCCCAACAAAAGAATTACTTAGAATTGGAAATCCTAGAAAATCAACAGCAGGAACAATGGTTTTAGGAAAAACATTATCAAAAACATTATTTAAGGAATTAATAATAAGGAAAAAATTTGTTGAGGAAAATTAATTGGCTCTTTATCATTTTTTTATCATAATTATTGCCTCAATTATTCATGTAATAGGTGAAACATTATATAAATCAGGATCAGAAGAATTTTTTCTTCAAAATAATTCTTCAGTCTCGATAAAATCAGTAAACGGCTTGATTACGAATATATTTAATTTTATTTTTAAAAAAATTATATTTCTATCTATTATGTTTTCAATTCTTGCTAAATTATTATTCGCAATAAGCTTAATGGTAATAAATTTAAGCGTTGCAAGTCCTATTTATTTATCATTAATATCTATATTTTCATTAGTTATTGGATACATTAAGTTCAGTGAACAAATCAATTTCATGAAAATTATTGGATTATTTGCTATTGTAATTGGTACTATTTTGGTGAGTGTATATTGAGGTTATCAGATTTTCTATTAATTGTACTTGCAGCTATATTATACACTTTTGGAGATTATTTGTTAAAAGTATCAAATTGGATTAGTGGCTTTGGTTTAATTTATCAACATGATTTATCAGGTCTTTTATTAATTTCATTGCTACCTATTGCATTAGGATTAGCTTTCCTTAGCAAATTAATACAAGCAAAAATTATGGCAAATAATCCTCTTGGATCAGTTCAAAGCCTAAATATCGGTTTAGTTATAATATTTAGCATAATTATTGGTAAATTTTTATTGGATGAAGTAATATCAAAAATTCAATTAGCAGGTCTAATATTAATCCTTATTGGAATATTTCTAATTTCAAAATCAGAGAAGTGAAATACAAATATAGAAATTTGCACAAATTAAATTAATTATTGATTTAATTAACAGCAGAATTTAACTTCCAAATGAAAAATGAATTTTCCTTTAAAGTGTACTCAACCAATAGAGTGAATGATGTTTGATTTGTAAATAGTTGTTCTCCCATACCTTCCCAAAATATATATTCCCTATTGACAAAAGGACTACTTGGTTGAGGGACCATTAAAATTGTAATTGAGTTATTTATGAAGAAATCTACCAATGTTTCTATATTTTGATCACTTTTTTCAGCCCATAATAAATTGATAAAATTTTGGGATAGTTGATATTCGATTGAATAAAATTTCATTGGATCTCCTCCTCTCCAAGGTTTAAATACATTTTCTCCTATTTGATTAGTGGAAAAGTATTCAGATACCTCTTTATATGGATATAATAATAAATCAATATCAGTGTCTGTCTCAACATCTTTAATATGATAAATATCAATCATTGCAACAGGTGTAATGATTAGTATTAAGAGTAGAGTTTGAATTAAATGTTTCTTTTTATGAGTAGCAACATATAATATTTTCTTAGATAATTCTATAGTAACTATAAAAATTGCAGAAATTCCAAAAATATAAATTAGAACAAATATTGGGGCCATAAAGCGAGCAACTCGTACATACCAATCTCCATCTATTGACATAAAAATATACCAAAAGATTGACGAAAATAAAATGAAAGCCATTTTAACTCTATTAATTTTATTTATATTTATTGTAATTGAAAATACTATAAAAATAAAAAATATAATTGAACCTCCAATATCCATAAGTATAAAAAAATAATCGTATAAAGTAAAAGGATCGTTTGGATTTAAGCTAAGTCGTGAAATATCGAAGTTTCTTCCGTATTCATCCCAAATTGTAGTTTTTAAAACCAATATCCAAAAGAAACTGAATAAAATTGGAATAAACAAATAGTAGATAAAAAGGATATTATTCAACCGAATATGCACTGATTTTTTATTTAATATCAGCTTTATTGTACTTAAAATATTTTTATGATTTAATAATATCAGAAAAATTGAAGATGGAATAATCAGAAATAATAATGTCCTTCGATATAATATACCTAGAGAAAGAGCTAATGAATAATGAAACAAATAATTTTCATTCCTTGATTTGATATATTTCAATACATATCTAATTGCATATATAAAGAAAAAGATTTCTCCTGTGACTTCATAAAATTGACCACCATAATCTCTCATAACCGGATTTACCAGAATATAACTTGCTAATACTAAGAAAAGCAGTAAGCGTTGTGTAAACTCAATTTTTAAATTAAAATAATCTTCTATAATATCAATAACAAGTAAATATGACATGTTAAGAGTTAGAGCTAAAAACGAAATGGTTACTATTTTTAATAACCAAATGTGCATACCAAAAAACGATAATAGTATTAATGCGAATATCGTTTTAATTGGTCCAAAACGAATATAAACGATATGCAATCGATAACTAGTTGGGAAGACAACATCTATAAAAAGGAAAAATATCCCATTAAGAGAGATAAACAAAATAAATAGTAGTTTAAAAAATTTTGTTAGTGAATAATTCTGAAAAAATGATATTTTTATAATTAATTTATTAATAATAATAATTATTACTATTATTAGGACGATAAATACAGGTCGAAAAATGGTTGTACTATTTGAAGATGGATTAAAACCAAAAATTATAGGGAAATAAAGATAAAAATAAAAAACCTGCCTCACCTGAGAGGACTCATCACCTCCTGCCATAATTGGGTAAATTAAATATTTACCAAAAAAGGCGAGTGTAAACAGAAAAGATAGGAAAATGAAAACATAATTTGAATTTCTCTTATTATAGTTTAATAATATTTCTTTTGAATTTTTCTCTTCCAGCTTTAGTAGTGGTTCTTTTGAATTTAAGTACACACCAATTTTTAATAATAAAATAAAAGTGAAGATATATAATAGTAGTGAAAAAATGACCAAATACCGATTTACACTTACTACCCATAAAGGTATTAGGATGAAGTTGATAAATAGTAAAAACGCAGGATAGGTAAATTTTAGATTTCTAATCTCGAGTATATCAGAATATTTTCTCACATTAACCATCTTATTTATAAAAAATAATTAACATTATAATATATTGCATTGCAACTTATTGATTAATCTATAATCAACTTACAAATTTAATATTAATTCCTACTTTTTACTATTTCATTTGATTTTTTGATAAGTTACAATTTGGATATATTTTGCGGTTGGTTCCTTACTAGTAATGAGATAACCTTCTCCTGGTTTTTTTATAGAAGAAAGTTTATCCATATCAATTTTTAACTCTTTAGCACATTTCTTAGTTTCTTCCAGATCCATGGTTCTTAGTATAATTTTAGTTGCAGAATTTGATCTAATATCCTTTCCAAAATGACCAAAGACTTGACTTGCCAAAATTAATCCTAAACCAAATTTCCGTGCTTCAGTAGCAAATCGATTTAATATGTGGTATGGATCATTTACTTTTCCTCTATATCCAGTCAAAATTTTTACTTCATCAATTAAAATGAATAATCTAAATTTATCACTAGCATCAGGGAGTATGTGACCCATTGATTTGATGTATGCGAATATTTGACGCATTAATGTATCTGCTGCTAAAAATTGCATTTCAACTGTGTTTAGTGGTTTTAACATGATTCTCATTGGTTTTTCTAACATATCTTTAATTGGTATTTTTTCTTCACCAAGAAACGCTGGATGTTCCAAAATAGGGCTCAATCTTGTTTCTACTGCCATTTTAGTACTATTATTAATTGATTCTAAGACACGAATATAATCTATTTTTTTTGAATTTATGATCTTCTCATCAGGATATTTCATTAAATTTAGAAGATATTCAAAATCTGGTGGTTGATTTTCCCAAGTTGTTGGATCATTTTGATAAATACCAAATTCTTCATAACTAAATTTCAATAGACTTCTTAACCATGAATTTTGACTTGGAGAAAATTTATCCTTCATTGCATAGCTAAGTTGTGTCATTAAATTATTAATGTGAGGTATTGGACCACCATTTAAGGGAGATTTGGAAAACAACTCCATTGGATTTATTCCATATTTTCCCTGATAATCTAGAGAAATTTTTGGTATGTCTAATTCGATATCCCCGTGTAAATCGAAAATAATACATGGTAATTTTCGATCTATAAGTAGATTTGCGAGACTTTTTAATGTTTCAGTTTTTCCCGAGCCAGACCCTCCAGTAACTGTAACTATTCCATTCATTAGTAAATTGGGTTGCCAATATACTGTTTTATTGGTTTCATATGAGATACCAAGAGGAATTTTCATGGTTTTTGGTTCTTTTTTATTTAAATTTTTATCAGTATTAACTTTAGGTGGAATAAAGGTACTAGATTGAACGTGTTTAATTTCCTCAAAATCTTTGTTATGAGCATTCTTAGCTAAATCAAGGAATTTTGTAGCGATTTCTTTTAATTTTATATTATGAGGTCCATCGCCCATCTTACTCAAATAATGAGCTTTATTTGCTGCATCTAAAAAATAATGTCGAGCTGAATTATAATCCTTTACATCCATATAATGATAACCTTTATCAGATAGATATTCAATTTCATCTACTAAATTCATCGACAATATTGATTTCACTTCATTATTATAATTGTATGGTAATATCTAGATATTATCTAGTATGATATAAATATGATATTTGAATTTAAACCGCATCTAATAATTGCGAAAGAGGAGCACTGAAAATATGTAAATAATGTACGTTATTTGGGTCATTATCACCATCAGAGTTTTCTTCTAGTATTTCCACATCAGACATGAATTTTTTGACTAGTTTTTTAAATTCATCTTTTTTATTTTTATCTTTAAGATTAATAAAACTCAATGAAAGAGAAAGTGAATCATCTTGGAGATCTGGTTTTAAGTATTTTTCTTTGATTAAGTGAGATGCTAAATTCAACATAATTTGATGATATAAGTTGATAGATTTGAAAAGTAAGAAAAATTTCTGACTTATTTCTTCTCGATCCAATCCCTCAGGTAAAAGATTGAAATCAATATTTTCTATCAAATCAACAATTTTTTCACTAGGTTTATAGAATTTTCCAGTTCCCCTTGATGCTTCAGTATCTAGCTCAATGACATATTGCTCATCAACCTTTAATTTTAATAATTTTTGAATATGATGATGAATTGTTGATTCGGCCTTTCCTAATATTTTAGATAGTTGTTTAATAGATTTTGATCCTGCTATTTTTAAGGTCAGGATAATACTAAATGTATTTTCGTCTCCTAAGAGGTCAATAATTTGTTCAAATTGACTTTGCTTCTCATTAGACTTCACAATTATATTTTTGATCAATTTCTATTTAAATTCGATTATCGAATTTATTAGATAATGCGACATATTTTTAAAGGAGTAATCGAATATATAATAGAAGTAATTCGATTATCGAATTTATTAGAATATAGAAGATAAAGTAAAGTGAGGATAATATGAAAAATACAACACTAAATATTGAAAATAATCTACCACGTGGAATTATTAATTACAAATTTGTTCTTCTCATTGGTATTACCATGGGATTGATACTCAATTGGATTTCTACTTATATTAGAATTACAATGGGCTTTGTTGGTATAGGAATTGGATCAATGACATCTTTATTAATAGCAAAATATTTTTTTATGAAAAGAAAAATTGATTCAAGACAAAATTTAGCCATTATATCGATTATATTTGGTTCGACTAGTGCAGCAGAAGCTACAATGGGATTATTATTCATAATTTGGTTATACACAAATGCAGAAATTTTAGGTTTAGGTAGTTTTAATCCACCTTCTTGGTTTTTACCATCTAAGGAAGTCATTGATTCTCGGACAATTTTCTCCTCTGAATGGATTTTACCACTATTATTTCATTATTTCATGATGCTTGTACCTGGAATACTTGGACTTGCCATAGGATGGGTATACAAGGATAAATTTATCCATGATGATGAAACATATCCGTTTCCATCAATTATTCAGACAAATATATCGATTGATGTTTTAAGTACGGAAGCAAAAACAAAAGGTCCTTTATTTTTGAGGTACACTATCATTGGCTTTTTGTTTGCATTACTTACTGTTCCCCTGTTTTACCTTGATTTTTCTTCTATTTCCAAAGGAATACTTATCGGTTTATTTCTTGGTCCTATTGGAGTTGCATTATTTTCTGCAGGTGTAGTAATTGGAAAACCTAAATTGACATTTACTGTTTCTATCAGTTCTCTCATTGCATATACTTTAATTAGTAGTGTAATTATTGGAGGTTTATCTTCTGGTACTTTTATGGATTATTTCACTTATGCTGTTCAAAAATACTACCTTTCTCCAGCTATAGGTATTGTAATAGGTGGTTTAATATTGGGTCCTATGGTATTCAGTATTGTTAAATCCTTAATTAAGAAAAAAGAAGAATCGAATGATACAATAAATCAAACTTCAGAAGATTTGCACCTCAAAAATGCAAAATTGGATGATAATAATTCACAAGAAACTCAAGAACAAAATCTTGATGAATTAATTAAGCAATCACCCTCATTAAAGTCTTTATTATCAAAAAATCGCAAATTAATTTTGTTATTGGGTACAATTCACCTTTTGGTATCCTACCTGATTATTTCTCTAAATATCCTGAACTCTTCGATCATTATGATTTTCATGCTTGTATTTTGGATTTTGGTTATTGGTGGATTAGTGAATGCATATTTAATGGTTGTAGGATATGCAAAATCAAGTTCAATTATTGTACCACCTTTTATATTTGATTTATTTCCAATATATCTTACAGGTGCTTCAGGTTATTTGTCTTATTTAGCTGTACCAACAAGTGAATCTGATGGTTCTGTTGGAATAGTTTCATCACAGAAATTAGCTAAACTAAATGAAATTCCTTCAAAAACAGCTTTCATGTCATATTTGGCAGGATATCTTACAAGTACAATAACCACACCATTATTTGCATTGCTACTTTGGTTTTCTTTTGGGATAGGTACTGATAAGCTCCCTGCACCAGCTTTCCCTGTTAATGGGGCATTAGTATCTGCCTTTGCCTCTCGTTCTGTAACATCTGTTTTATCTTTGAATTGGTTGTTTATAGGACTGATATTTGGAATGGTTTTTGCATTATTTGATGCAGATATTGTATTAGGTATTGTCTTAGGTCTATTCTTTCCCCCCCATATGGCTTTAGCCTTATCGTTAGGAGGTATAACGAGATACCTTTACGACAGGAAAGTAGGTAAAGAAATTGGAAAAGATCGAGGATCAACCATTGCTACAGCTCTTGGAGTTGGGGGTTCATTTGTTATTCCGATTTTAATAATATTAGTATTACTCTAAAAACATCAAATTTTGAAGTATTAACAGGCGTTGGATTTCAACGAACCGATATATTTTATATATATGGTTATTGAAATAATATTATGTCTTTAAAAAATTTTGAAAGATATAAATACTATTTAGAAGTGTTTGATTTTCCTAATGAAATACCAAAAGGGGTTAAGCAACACTTTTTAATAATTATAGGGGTCACAGGAATTCTTGAGATATTAGCCCCAGAATTTCTATTCTATAACTCTTGGAATCACGTAGATGGAGAATACATTTTTCTTAGTATATTAACAATGGGAGTAATTACTTTTGGATTGTATCTTTTATTTAGAGCACAGAAAATTGTTTCTGAAGGTGGAATATCCGATGATACAATAAAATTGATGATTATTCGTATCTGTTCATTGTCTTTGATATCAAAGTTACTAATATTGATTTTAAGAATACTTGAATTGATTAGATATTCTAATTCTGATTTTCATAGAAATTATAATTATGATTACTATATTAGATTAGATGGAATATATGGGGTAATGATTGGGTTTGTTAATATATACATTGTATTGGTATTTCTTGAAATAAGTAAAAGACGAATTGAAAAGGCTGTAAAAATTCCATTATTTAGTAAATTATTGGCATTGTTAATTTCAACTATTGTATTAGTTGTTGTTTGGTTGGCTAGCATAATATTATATTTTCTAGTTTTGTTCCCATTCATGATATAGGTGTTAAATATGAAAAATAGTGAATATTGTCAAAATTGTGGTAAACACGTTGAAGTAAACTGGATTTGGTGTGGATATTGTTCATCAAGTATTTATCGTAAAGAAGTAAATCAATGTAAAAGGTGTTATAATACAACTCAAAATACAGATTTACTTTATTGTCCATTTTGCAGTTATGAATATGTTATGCAGAAACCAGTTCAATTGAAAAAGATAGAGAGTTCATCAATTATTGATACTTATACGCAAGAAAGAGAAATCGAAGATTTAGAAAAATATACAGATGCACCGATCAATAAAAATACTTGGAAATCATTCCTGAAGTTCAATAAACCTGCAATGTATACAATAGCAACAAACAAATCAATAGAAAAAAGATCATCTCAATTAATATATTCACATATATTAATTTCAGGGCTAACACTAGCATTAATTATGCTGTTGTTTAATGAAAATCCATTTACAATACCAATATTAAGAGGATTTGTAAATGTAATTTTTGTCTATTTTGCAACAATATTAAGTTATAACTTTTTCCTTCACAAGATATTAGTATTTTTCGGAAATAAACCTGCTAAAGGAATTATAAAAAATCACTTTTCTGCACAAATTTCATTTTTAATAATAGGTTTAGCTCTTTCAGTCATAACATCTATTTATATTAGAATTTTTGATGCATCAGGACTTCTATTTGGATTGATAATTGTAATTTTGATATTAGTATTAACTTGTATAATTATGGTTGTACATCACATTTTATTCATTAAAATTGTAACAGATGAAAATTTTCTATTAATATTGGTTATAACCTACATAGCAGGAGCTTTTGCATGGATTTTTGGAGGTTATTATGTACAAATTATGCTGGATTATATTTGGAGGTTAATTATATGAAAAAATCTTGGATGTTTTTACTACTAATTCTAATCCCATTTCAACCATTAATAGTTGAAGCTGAAACTACTCAAGTTACACAAAATTTC
>JAOUKW010000227.1 GCA_029882335.1 Candidatus Heimdallarchaeota archaeon
TGATGAATAATAATGAAAATATGATAATATTTATTTCTTCCCAAGCGAGAGAATTATACTCAAAAGATAATTATAATGTATTATGTTATCCTAAGAACTATATAATGCAATTTAGATATAGAACCGAGCATATTGAAGATAATTTATTGAAAAATTTAGACTATGTAGAAAACAAAAAGGTATTAATAGTATTTGGTAATCTTAACACTGAAAAACGAACTCCTGAATTTTTCCCAGTACGAATTGGAATAATCTTGAATTGGTATAAAATTGAAGAAAGGTATTTTTTTAAATTATCTTTGACTGATGAATGGGTTGATTATAACGCTTTGGACAAAAATGCAATTCAATCAAAATTTTTTGAAAATCCAAACTTACCAGACTATACAGATGATTCTGAATTTTTAAAAGGTAAATTAGTTAGAGAGGTGATCTCTAATATACCAACAACCAGTAAGAAAGGATCATGGTCAAAATTAGTAGATCAATTATCTTTGAATCCTCTTTATGAAAATGCACTCTTCTACAGAATAAATGATATCACTACAATTAATGGTAAAATTATTGATATTACACAATTTCCGGGTGAAATTAGGAGAAGAGTCTTAAAATATAGAAAAGAGTTTAGGAAAAAATTTAACAAGTATAAGAATTATGAGGAGAATGGTATGAATATGAAATTTAGGTCATTTTATAAAATAAGAAGAAATGAATCATATTTATTGAGTATGTATTTTGATTATGTTAGGAATATACCAATTAATAACAATCATGAATTGAGGATTAACGTTAGTGAAGAAATTAATTTTAAAGATGAATCTATTCCCTTAAACTTTAGCCAAGAGAACATTAATATTAATTTCGAGGCCATAAAAAGTTCTCAAAGTGTATTAGCCAAATTTTCTATTACTACTGAAATTAATACATCTAGAAAGTTAGATTGTCCTGAACCTGAATTAAAATTCCAAATATCGGAAGGGATGTTCAAAATTATTATAGGTGCAATTTTATTAACTTTTGGTGATATAGCCATATCAATATTACCAAGAAAAGATAATAATTTAGATCATAATACAATTTTCCTCTTAATAGCCGCTGGAATTTTAAGTTCATTAGGGTATATTTACTTATTAATTTCAAAAAAATAAATAATTACTTACATATAATTCTAATATTTTATAAAAGATCTAGCTGTCAATTTATAATTTAATGATTGAATTTATTAATAGTAATTTTCTATCTTAATTTATTTTTATTAGTAAATTATATTGTTATATTGTTATTATATTTGATTTAGTTTAGAATAATCCAAGGACTGAAAGTAACGTGGTACCAACACTGGTTGGACCAGGTACATCAGGGAAAGGTGGTAAGACAATGTCATCATCACCAAGTATTCTAATTAGCAATCCAAAAAGGACAAGTTTTAAGAGAGTTGTATTAAACCTCATTAATTATGTATATGAATGAAATATTATTGATAGGTACCTTTCGTCTTTAATTAAGCTCTATTGATGTTTATTTTTAGTTTGAATGAAATTTGCATCTATATCCTTTCGTATGACATTTTGTAATAAACATCACAAATTGTCTAAAAACATCGAACTATATGTAAATAGACGAAAATGAGGAACATTGGAATTTAGGTAATAATGTACATCACCAGATCTAAGTTTGTAAGAAATTTTATCTTTTACTGAAACTTCGAATATTAGAGAAGTATGAGAGGTAATATGGTGTAATGAATCTCTTACCTTGGTGTGAAATTCTCCGCTTTTCTTATTCATTTGCCTAAGAATACCATTAACAGTTATTGCTGCAAATTTAACTAAATCATCAGGACTATCTAAAGTCGGATTTTGACTTACATGGTTTTGTAATTTAGTAATCATTGCTTTTATGACTTTTTTATCTAGATCGCCTAACCTATTTAATTCTTCAGTTATGGTTGGTAGGTTTGTTTCATATGCAATGTTCATTAATTTATTGCTATACATGTAACTCTGTACTATTGGCATTTTAAGTTTATTTAGAAATTCTTCGAATAATAGTATGGGTAGTCCCCTGAGGAATAAGTAAACATCTTTTGAGTAATTCCAAAAATCAGGTTTAATTTTGATATCTATGGCAAAAAGTAATGGAAGTCTTAGTTTTGAAGAGATATTAAATCTTTCTTTCTCAGAAGTAGAAATTGCATCTGGGTTTATCCAGTAATATCTTAGGAAAAATAGACTGAATAATTTGTCTTTAATATTTGATGGTGTGGTGGAATCCAATTTGGTAGGATGAGGTATTTTATTAGCTTGTTGTTCGATAAATCTAAAGACTTCATTTTTAATGCCGTGAACAAGACTCAAAGACCATACCGTATACAAAATAATATCTTTCTTAATTTTTTTTATCTCATCAGATTTATTTTTGAACTTACTAAAAATAGGCTGATCTTCATCTAGTACTATGAAATTCGTATAGTTGCTATCGACTAACCAAGTATGATATTTGAATATATCATCTGAATGTTTAATAGGTTTGATCTTGTTACTTTTGGATTTGTCCATCACGATTATTGAATATTGGAGATGAGTTTCTCCATTATCGCAATCTTCACATTCTGTTTTTTTATCCATTTCTGTTAGTTCACAACTGAGTTTTTTATCATGGATTGCGGACCCTAGTACTGAGTGAAAATTAAGTTTGAGGTTTTTCACGAATTCTTTTGGATTCTCAGGGAGAGTTGAACTTTTTATTGTTAAGTTTAATTCCCAGTAATTACAACTAAATTCATAAACAATAAATCTCTTCTTTGTGTTGATAATCTTAATATCATCTGAACCACTATATTCAGCATTATCCAGATCTTTATATTCAGTCACTTTTGGTAAAATAGACAAATATGGAATAGAATATTTTTTGGCAAATTTCTGCTGTTTTTCTTTTAAAATATCGAAACTTCGGATTCGTTTTTGTGTCATGTCATTTGCTTTTTTAAGATTACCAAAATTAAATGCACTACATGCATTCCAGTGATATAGATAAATTACTCTAAAAAGCATAAGTCTCAACTTTACAATATAATTGATACTTATCAATTGATTGAATATATAATGTAATTAAGAAAATTATTTTAATTTTTGTTGGATTTTGATTACTATCGTAACAAAGATGATGATATTATTTGCTATCTTAGTTTTTATCTGATCTATTGAACTAGATTGGATAATGAGTTATTCTCGTGTTTGTTCAATGTGTGTGTTATTCTAGTGTGTTGTCCAGCTTGAGCATCCAATTCGAGTAATTATCCAATTTAGCTAGTATTTATTCTAATAATTTTACAAAAATAATATAAATGACAAAGATGATAGTAAATTGAAGAGGAAGTGGTGTCAAACCGAAGGACATCACCATGGTCTCATGGTTCTTCTTCCAATTTTGTTGACAGACATCCAATTTCATGATCGAAAGAGAAAATAAAAGATCCTGATAATTTATTATTCTTTGGAAAATTTTCATTAGATGATAAACTAAATAAAAGAAATTTGATATCAACGATTATTCTTTTAGCTGAAAAATCAGGTTTATGTTCAGTTACATCTATTTATGTATTATACAGATATTTCATTTTTGGGAACTAGAACAAAAGTGACGAACAACAACAAATCAACATTATTTCTGACTATAGGGGGAAGTCCACTACCAATTGCAATTTCATTGGATATATTGCATGTAGAATATCAACAATTTGTGTTAATTCATTCAATTGAAACTGAAAAAATAACTGATAAAATTAGAGATTGGTTGAAATCAAAATATACCATTGAACTAAATAAAATTAATCTACTCTGTGTAGATAGTGTATCTCCATCTCGTGTTAAAAATGAAATTTTCAAATATTTGAAGAATTCTTCTAAGGACTCAGATTATACTCTTGGTTTATGCTATACAGGAGGTAATAAGATTATGAGTCTAAATTCTTATGAGACATTATCATTATGGTCGGAAGAACATAGTATTAATTTCATATCATACTACATTGATGGGAAAACGAATCAATTCATCACAGAAAATAAAAGTACTGAAACAATGGTCAAATTAGTTGATTTTCTAGGAAAATCATCTGGTTTTACTGTAAATGACATAACTAGGCTACATGACTGGGATTATGATCCAGTGTTTGCAGATAATCAACAAGTAGTAATTCAGGATTTATTACTCCAAATTGTTTCTCTCTCAAAAGATAATAATGATATGTCCAAATGGCTTAGATGGACTAAAAAGGAATTTAAAGACAAATTAATTAAAAAGGGAAAAGATATATCAGATAAAGATGTAGGTGATATAGAGATATTACTGTCCGGTTCACCTAATCTCCATGATACTATGACTAAATTAAGACAGATCACGGATATTTTAACAGGAAACATTCAAATTAAAACACTATCCAAAGCCATGAGATTCAAGAGACCTTACACAGAAGTTTGTGGTTGGTTTACAGGAAAGTGGTTAGAACACTGGGTTTATTTCTGTTTAAAGAAACTCCAACTTAAGGACAAATATATTAATGAAATCTCAATGAATGCAACATTTACCTCTACTTTGTATTTTGAATTAGATGTATTAATGACCCGAGGATATGATCTATTTGTAATATCATGTACTACTTTATCAGAGAATAGGCAAGGTGGATTTTCGGATATTAAGAAAAAATTATTTGAAATCTCAATTCGAGCACGACAAATTGGTGGATTTTATGCCAATTTTGCTTTGGTTTCTTTTGTTGAATCACCTAAAGAATTACAGGAACAATTAAGAAATGAATTTCTTGAGATACCTCAAAATGTGGCTGTATTTGGATTAAATGACCTGATTGATTTAGAATTAAAACTTGATCAATGGATTGATCGTTGTAATGAGAAATAATTGAGAGATTCTAAAATTTGTTACTAATACAATACATTCATTGTTATATGAGTTCTCTATTTTATTCTTGTTATTTGCCATGACTCTGATTATTTTATCCTGAAATAAAGGTGATAATTTCCCAAAATCATGACTGGCAAAAATAACCTCCAGATATGAATGTAGCAGATTTGTATCAAGTTTAATCATATTTGATGATTTAATAGAAGGTATGTATATTTGTTTATTACCGATTATTTTGTCGATTTGGCAGATCAAATTATAAAAATGCATAAACAATGATTGATATGGACGTGTAAATACAGTTATTTCTGTTTCAATGTTATTAAAGTTAATATTAAAACAATCTTTCATGTAGATCACTTAAAGAAAACATATTTGCTTTGTCTTCTTCATAATTACTTCATATCCATTGTCTTTTAATCCGAATTTTATAGAGTTTCCAGCTTCAGAAACAATGATTGTTTCGTATTAATTAGGTAATGATATGTAATCCTCACCAAATTCAGTATTGAGTATTTCTATCTTGTACTCCATTGGAAATCCGTTATAAACCGCATAACCACCAAAACTAAGAATTAATTCTTGCATTCCTTCTTTATCTTTGATGAAGGAATAATAGTACTAATATTTCCCTCTATTATTGGTTTACCATCGAATATACCAACATACTGTACTTCAGCAAGTAAATTAGCATGACCAAAATAAGGTGGATAGTAATATTCTTTCTTCTCTATTTTCTCTTTTAATTTGACAAATAAATCAGATGAATCCGAAACATAAATCCGATAGGCTACATCAGTTAGATAATCAAATTTTACCTGATTTGTATAACCACGACCATCTGCATCAGAGCCAGAAGCAATCATGATTTTCATATCAAGAGATCTACTTTCAATAGGTGATATCGACTTAGTTCTCCAATAATTCATCTTTATTGCTTGAGTAGAGGATGTATTTAATATTTCAATCCCAACCTGTAAATTGGTATATTGTTTATCCAACCAGTATTTATTCCTTTCTTCTCCCATAATTGCTGCAATTAATCCAATTACTGTAGTCCGAGGAGGAAAAGGAAATGAAAAATTAGATAAAGTGCCCTCTGGAACCTTGAAATAAGCATATTTCGCAAATATATCAAAGACTAGTATTTCCATCGATACACCTAATCTAGAATTTTATCTATCATATATCCTTGTTGAGTTAAGTAATCCCCTAGATTGTTTATATTCGTATCATCAACAGAGAAATTAATGAGATCATCTTCAATAATTTCGATTTTATCAATATTATCTTTATATTGATTTAATCTTGACATAAAATCAGCAATGTCAATAGTAACATCTTCTTCTGATTTTATTTCGCTATAATTCTCACCATCTAATCGGAGTAATCGACTGAGCCCACCAATTTGGAATTCTTTTTCTTTTGATACTACAGAGAGTAAGAGTCGGGGATTATGATTGAATTTTGATCTGGTATTCAATTCTTTTGTACCATACCATAATCCATCCCAAAATGTATTTAGATCTTCCTCAGTCAGATTAGTTTCCTTTGCAGTAGTCTCTGAGATAATTCCTGGAAACGCAATAATTGAATATTCCACCACATGTGTCTCTCCAAAAGCACCTGCTTGTTTTGAATCACCTGTTGAAAAGGTGGCAGTTATGGTATGTGTAGTTACTCTGGGTTTATTCAATGATCTACCGATACCAAATTGAGCAGGACCTGTAAT
>JAOUKW010000624.1 GCA_029882335.1 Candidatus Heimdallarchaeota archaeon
GAATGCTTGAATATATCTCCTCATGCTTGAAATGATTTCGATCATCATCATAACTTTCTTTGAGATTAAATTGATTTTCCTTCATAAAAATTATGTGATTTTCTTTAATTGGAATTCCTTTTCTTGTCATATCTTTTGTAATTAATATAAACTTTACATTCCTTTTCTTAAGTTCATTAATTGCTTTTACGGTGTCTGAAGGTAGTTTTGGGGGCAGATTATTCAAATTAGTAATAAAATGTTTTACGTCAATTCCTTGTGTCTTTAACGTCTTTATAACCTTTGGAGAATGAATTGGCTTTACATTATTAGCCTTATTATCTTTACTATCAGGCTTTTTACTAGATTGCTCAGGTTGATCTTTACCTCCTATTTTCTCTGCATCACCTCTCTCATAGTCTTCTTTTGTAGGAAATCCTTTCTTTCCTCTTCCTTTTTTCCATCTATACCCTTTAACTTGCTCTACTGTATTATTCGCAGTAACTATAACTACTCGAATTTCGTTCTGATTAATTTTATTCAAGACATAATATCTATGATATCCATCTAGTAAATTCATATTCTGATCTACTACGAGTGGTTGCATCTCAGTAGTTCCTGTCAAATAATAAATCAAGGTCTTAGGTCTAACCCTTGTACTTCCATTCTCGAAATCGTCATCATAAATAGTAAAATCAGGATGAGGTGTAATATCTTCAATATTTACTGTTTGATATCCTATTACTTGGTAATCGTCAGACCATTGCCAGTCTGGATATTTATCGATAAAAGTAAATCTCTCTTCTTTCATTAATGAAACTGATTTAACTCTCTCGGCTCTACCTGCTGCTAAATCACTTTCAGTTGGAAAACCCCGACCTGCTACTCCTTTCTTCCATTTTAACCGACCTTTAGGTTTTTCTTTTCCTTCATCTCTACCCATTCTCTCATTATCTGATGGTTGATCTACTGGTGATCCTCCAAATCCTTTGGCAGGATCTGATTTTGTTCTCCATGCAGATCATTCGGATTGGTAATATCCCTGAGTTCTGAAATCACTTCTTTCTTCCAGAAATCAACGATAGAGTTGACAAATCGTTTTTCTAGGGATAGTGTTCTATTGGTGCCTTGGTATAGAGAGAATAAAGACATTCATATATATTATAATACAATGAATTTAAATATTAACCCCAAACACGTGGCTTTTGTCCTCTACTTCTTTTTATTTCGTCTACTATTTTCCCGACTAGATACATCTGTTCTTCAAAAGATAATTCAGGAAAATCCCTACGAATCAATCCGTTAATAGTTCTTTGTGGATCACGTGATTCAAAATCATCCCTGTACTTCAAAAAGACCTCTTTTGCTAATTTGTTTAATTCATCTCTGTTAAGATAATCCATTTGCTTCATAATATTATTTTGAATTATACTATATAAATATTGAATTATTGGTAATTTTTACTTATAAAGTATGATTATAGCCCTTTTAAGTAATCAATTAATTCCTCCCTTGAAAAAATAACATAACCATTTTTCTTTCTATAGTCTTTCTTCTTATTTTCATATATTAACTCTTCTTTTATGTATACATTCTTTACATGTAAATTGTAAATGGCTTTATTTGAATAATATTGCTCCCAATTTTGTTGATTTACAATTCCCTCTTCTTCAGCCCAATCGCTGTAAAT
>JAOUKW010000228.1 GCA_029882335.1 Candidatus Heimdallarchaeota archaeon
ATAGTTGAAGCTGAAACTACTCAAGTTACACAAAATTTCTTTGGCATTGTAACTTATGGCAGTTTTGAAATAAATACTGAATATGAAGCAATAAAACTTAAAATATCTAATTTGAAATTAACATTAGATAATACCGATATTTTATATTATGATATAACTCTCGGAGTTTACTTTAAAGAAATTGTTAGTGAAGGTACCTATAATGAAGGGACATTGTATACTATTTCAAATGGTGATGAATTTAAGCTGCGTCAACAATTGTTGGAAGGTACTTGGAACATATCTTTAGAATTAAAATTAATACATGTAATGGATGAAACTGGAAATAATTTGGGAGAATACTATTATTATACATCTTCCTTTGAAGTAACATATACCTTGGAATATGAGGTTGAAAATAGAATAATTCCAACTATTTTCTTCATATCCAGTCCTTTGATTGGAATGATAGTCTTAGAGTTGCATGTTAGATATAAATTATTAAAAAATAAGTGAATTACAAAAATAATAATGTAATGATTGTAAAATCGCTTTACAAATATAATTTATCAAATTTAGATTAATAGACAACAGGTCTAACCGATGATTGATTTCAAAATGAGTTCATTATGCTTTACTTTATATTTAATAAAAAGTATTATAAAATGTGAGTAACGTTGATGAAACTACTTTTGCACCAAATATTAATAAGGATAAGTCAATTATTTTAAACTTTGTCTCAATGTTATTAGTTGCATTATTTTGGGGTTTATCTTGGCCTGCAGGAAGGGTTGTTGCATTATATATTCAACCAAATATTGCTGCATTTTTGAGGGTAACAATTGCACTACCTTTGTTTTTCTTAGCTGCTTATTTTATAGAAGGTAATATCAAAATACCAAAAGAATTTCATAAACAATTATTTTTTCTTGGTTTACTGCAGGTGACTCTCTACAGTACTTTATTTTTAGTAGGACTAAGATATACCAGTGGATCTGATGCTAGTTTAGTAATTGCTACAAATCCAGCGATTACTGCGTTTATAGCGAGTCGTAAATATGAGGATGAGAAACTAACAACTAATAAAATTCTAGGATTATTGGTTTCACTAGGAGGTGTAGTGATTGTTGTACTGTTTAGTCCAAATACACAAGTTGAGACGAGGTATTTGGGTAATTCAATTATTCTATTTGCAGCAATTTGTTGGGCATTTTTCACCGTTTTTTCTAGACCAATCCTTCAAAAAATCAAACCAATTGTGTTCACTGCATGGATTATGTTCTATGGGTGGATATTTTTATTTATTATTGCAATTATTATTGGTATTGAAATTCCTCCACTTTCAGAAGTTGCTGTAATTGGATCGTTATTATATATGGCGATTTTTGCTATGGTAATTGCTTATATCCTATTTAACAAAAGTGTTGGTAAAATAGGTCCTTCAAAGACAGCAATTTTTGTTAATTTGGTCCCAATTATTGGCGTAACTAGTTCTGTCTTAATTTTAAGAGAAAATTTTTCTCTCTGGTATATTGTTTCTTTAATTATGATATTTACAGGGATCTATGTTGTAAATTCTGAGAAGAGAACAAATTAATAATATATCTTTTTAATTTTCGTCAGTTATTCGATTTTCTTTCGTTGATACAGATTAATATTTATAATACGTGATTATTCAGATAAATTATGGTAGAATTAAATGTAACAATTGGAAAAACTAAGACAATTGAATTAGAAGTAACCAAAGAAAGAACAGCTTTACATATCGGGTCAGGTTCTATTGGTGTATTATCAACACCTTCTATGATTGCTTCAATGGAAAAAGCATCAGCGTTAAATGCACAGGAAGATTTACCTGAGGGGTATACAACAGTTGGAACTGTAGTTTGTATTACCCATAATAAGGCAGTAAAACAAGGAGAAACAGTTCAAGCAATATCAGAAATCAAATCACAAGATAGAAGAAAAATAGAATTTGCAGTGAAGGTTCTATATAAAGGGGAGTTAGTAGGAGAAGGGAAACATGAAAGGTTTATAATCAACGAGGAAAACTTTCTATCCAAACTACCATAAATCCATTTATTCCTATTTAGTTCAGCAATTTTAATTTCACCGATCTCTAATCTTTTGTACAATTCTATAACATAGGATATATGCAAGACCACTGGAATAACATTTATAGGTCAAAAGATACTACAGAATTGGGATGGTATGAAGATTCTCCAGATGAATCATTGTTTTTAATAAAACAAAGTGAAATAAAGAAGGATCATCGAATTTTGGATGTTGGAAGTGGCAGCTCTAAACTAATAGATACATTGATTGAAGAAGGATATTCAAATATTATTGCATTAGATCTTTCAGAAGAGGCATTTATTAAGTCTAAAATTAGGATTGGAAATAAATCGTCTTTAGTAAAATGGGTTGTAGGCAATATACTAGAAATTGATTTTACTCAAAAAATTGGTTCTATAGATTTATGGCACGATAGAGCAATGTTACATTTTTTAATTGAACCAGAAGATCAAAATCGTTATTTTAATTTAATAAAACATCATGTGACTAAAGGAGGACACGTAGTACTTGCAACTTTTGCAAAATCCACGGTTTCACAATGTAGTGGTCTGGATATATTAAATTATGATTTGGAAATGTTTAGACAAAGATTAGGTGTTGAGTTTATTCTTGTAGAAACTAAAAATTTCACCTATACCATGCCTTCAGGTAGCACAAGAAATTATATTTATGTACATTTTCAAAAAATAATTGATTAAACTCATTCTAAACACCCTATTATGAAAAAATACCTATTTGGTTAGTAGAATTTTCAATTTCCAAAATATTCAATACTAATATTATTATTTTCAATATCCTTAAAATCACATACTAACTTATTTGGGGCTGGACTTCTTATTTCACTAACTTCAATCTTATTCTCAATTAAATAGTTGCTCGCAATATTTATATCTTCTACTTCAAATGTTAATCTTATGTTTGAATTATAAGTTTTATTGGAATCTAAACCGGAGTGAAGGCACAATGAACAGTTCCCACTATTGAAGGATACCCAGTTTTGATCAGTAAAATCATCTGTCAAAGGATAACTTATTGAAAATTGTAAAATATCTCTATAAAATTCAACCATCAGTTGCATATCTTTTACGTGAATAATGACCTGTTTTAATTCACCAAATATTTTCATAAGATAAATCCTTGAATTAAATATAATAAATGTTGTTTTTAGATATTTATTACACCCCTAGATCTGAATATTTTTTATGAGATAAATTCCAAAGATCATAAATTCAATTAGTTAATAAAATTTCAATAATAGAAACAAAATTCAATATATCAATCAATATTAGTATCGATAATATTATCGACCCAATTATAGTGACAATTTGTTTATAATTAAAAGGCCAAGGATTTATTTTGTATAATTCCTCAATAAAATTTGTTAAAGCTTTCATTTCATTCCATAATACACTTTGTTTATCATTGGAATCTTCTAGACTCATATCTAGATTTAACCATTGAAGTTTTTTATTTTCATAATATTCTTCAAGTAGATCTATCGAAATACTAATTTTATTTTTAATTATTCTATAAATAGCAAATTGAGGATAAAGGAACAGATACACATCTACTAGGATAAATACCATTAGTATTGTGAACAATATTAAAACAGGATATTCTTTATCTTCACTAAACGATGCCAAATAATATACTGCGGAGGAACTTAATACAATAATTAATAATAACAGCAAATTAATCGGAACCAGTGCTTGAGGAATGTTGTTACACCTTCTTCTGAACCGAATAATTGAAAAATTCGCGACTTGAGTTTTTTTCAAGTACAAATCATCTTCTAAATTATCCTCTATATCAAGTAATTCATAATTCATATTTTTTATGTAAAAATTCCCGTCTCTACCAATGGTAGAAGTGATTTTTGCAAATCCAAATAAAATAAAAATCGATGAAATCAACCCAGAAAAAATGATCCATTGAAAAATTAATTGAATATTGCCAATTATTAGATACATTAAATCCCATGCAGGAACTGGATATGGATCACTTCCAAGCGATGGCAGATATAAATTGGTAAATCGAGTTGTAAAATGCAACGAAAATGCCAAAAAAAATCCAATAATTATTGAAATTCCATTTTTACTTACTGAGTAAAAAGTATTAAATGTAAGATATCGATATTGGTTAAATTCATCTTCTGATTTAAATAATTCTGCTAATTTTGCTCTTTTTATTGATTTTCCATAATTTTCTAAATCAGTAAACTTACCTTCTGCTAAATTAATATTAAACAAAGTTTTCAGCGAGTTATGAATTTGATTAGATAAAATATTAACAAGCAGTAATACAATCAACATTCCAATATTTTTGGGAAGAAATAAGGTAAGCCAAAGTTGAAAAACACGATCGTGATAAATAAAGCCAATAACATCAGATATTAACATTATTAACCAATATAATAACATTATATTTTTTGAGAGAATTCCTGTTTTATACATTACTGGTTTAAAGTAAATTGATTGATTAAGTGAAATTTTTGATAATTTCTCCCTGGTCATTGTATTTTACCTTGTTAAAAATAATATATATTTGTTTGTAGCTAAGTATAAACAATACTTTTGTTTTTTTATCGATTTCGTATTTCACTGATCCAGTTGATTTTATTAAGTCGATTATGATTTTAAAATTTTACATTTGTTAATTGTTGAAATATTACATTTTATTCCTCTCTAATGAGTTGAAAAGGTATGGGTAAGGTCATATCTAATTATTTTCTTACAATATACATTCTTTTATTACTTTATTGAAATACTGGCCAAGGTATCAAAATATAAAATAATTTTTATTTTTATTAAAATTAAACTATCCGCCGTATTCAAATTTCAATAGCCTTCTTTTGGCAAATAGTAAAATTTAGTTATTTATTAATTATTCCGATTTCACAATCCCATATAGATAATTTTAATAATTACACCTAAATTTAATTATTTGTTTTCATATAAATTAGATTAATTTCATATTATAATTCATTCGTATTAGAAAATGTTTTAGATATGGAATGATTTTTAGAATGATATGGCATATTGTCCTGAATGTGGAACGCAAGTAGAAGATTTTGCTACTTTTTGTGGGAATTGTGGTGCATCAATGTCTCAATCCAATAATACTACAACTCAGCAACCAGCAGCTGGATATCAACCACCTTCTCAACCAGTAGGTGGAATTCAGCAACCTCCTCTTAATCAAGGTTATCAACCACCTTCTCAACAACAAGGTGGTTTTAGACAACCACCAGTAGGTGGATTTGTAGCACCCATGGGAGGTGGTGGTAATCAATCAATGGCACAGTACATGATGATGAAAAAAGATAAAGGTTTACCTCTTTTCCTATCTTGTATTTGTCCGGGATTAGGTCTCTTGGCAATTGACTCCAACAGATATGGAGGTAAATTTGCGATAGCTTTTTTTGGCAGTATATTGCTTTTCTTCCTAGGTCCTTTAGTTATTGTTACATGGATACTCGGTATTGTTTGGACAAGCCAAGCAGCAGACGAATATAATATGTTACTTGCACAACAACTTGGTGTAGGTAATGTGGGTATGGTTTATTAATCTTTAATTATTTGTAATTCATTTATTAACAAAATTCGTTCATCTGGCGTTGTCGTATTAAAATAATGTACAAGAATTGGATCTGTTAATTCATTTAATGGAAGTAAGCCTGGACAATGATTAAGATATTCTCTTTCAGTTCTATATTTACAATTAACTTCAGAGCAAATCGCCCAAAAAGTTTTCATTCTTTTTATCACAACTATTATTGCAATAGATATAGCAACACAGACACCAATTATTTTATACACCCAATCGACTATGAAAATAAATCTCAATAAACAACCAGTTCCTATCCCTAAGAATAGACGACTTAAAGAACTAATAAAACGGTCAATTTTAAGTAATTTATCAATCTTTGTAACATGAAAAAGTGCAGGAAATGATAAGGTTAAACCTAAAAGAATGAGTATTTTGGGGTCTACAGTAAACCAAGAAACAGGAAGAAACCAAATGAAAAGTTGTGAGAAAGTTGCACTTGGATAGAACACAGCACATCCGCGACAAATTTTTACACCTCGTATCATAAATACATGTTTATTATAATAATCACAATGCGGATGATGTGCTGCGGAGACTTTAAGAAGTTTTATTACTTTTTTCCTATTATTTGGATCTTTTAAGTAAGACCAAGTGGATGTCACTAATAGAATTTGTAATTTCTATGATAATAAAGTAACCATAATAAATAGGATTAGTAGGAGGTTAATAGTAAATGAATATCATTTTTATCAATCATAACATTTTTTCTTTATACAGGATTTCCAATGATTCCCATATCAATATATATACAATTATTTGAGGAAAAGGGAGAAGTAAACGGTGCAAAATATATATGAGAGAAATTAGCCAAAAAAATAGGAAATGAAAGCCTTTATAGAATGATTTGATAAAGTTATACTAAAGATCTTAATATTATCAATGAAACATAAAGTATTAATTTATAGTTCCAATTAACTCCTAAC
>JAOUKW010000229.1 GCA_029882335.1 Candidatus Heimdallarchaeota archaeon
TTCTACAATTATTTTATTTAATATCATTTACAGAAAATATAATTTTTTTGCATATTGAATATTTATCTTTGTAGGAAATTGTTATTAAATTATTATCACCAAAATTTTTATCAAATTACAGATAGCTTTATTATTTTTAACGTAGAGTTAATTCTATGAGTGAATTTACAGTTACCGAAGCCATATTATATAGAATGGGTGTTGGTTGGTTTAGTGCTGTTGGAACTACTGATTCGAATATAATTTATTTTCCAGTTAATGATGAATCAATTGATGACTTATTGAAAACAATGATGGTCACAGTTAAGAATAGTTCTGCTGCTTTGAAAAATATAAGTTTTGAAACAATAGGGACCCAGAAGAAATTATTTTCTTCTGATATGGTTATGGATGGGGTAATTGAATTTTTAAGAGGAAAACAAGTAATCTTAGTTTATCAAAGAGTAAATGAAGTTGAAACAATTCAAGGTAAAATTATGGGTTATCAAGAGGGAGATAGGAAAACTATATTTTCAATTCTGACTAAAAAAGGAGTAATACGTCCTTTTGAAACCAATAAAATTATAGAATTAGAACCAGTTGATCTTAAGGTTAAGGAACAATTGGATGAATTTATGAATTCATTAGCAATTGAATCGGATAGTACAAGTCAAAGAATATGTCGAATTCAACTATCAGAAAAAGGTAATCATGATGTAAAAATCTCATTTTTAACGAAAATACCTGCTTGGAAACTATCCTATCGGATTTATGTTAGTGAAAATAGTAGTAAGTTTGATATCTTCGGTGTGGTTGATAATAATACATTAGTTGATTGGAATGATGCGTTATTAACTTTAAGTACAAAAATTCCTGTTTCTTTTAAATATGATTTGTCTACTCCTCATATCATTGATCGACCTTCTATTTCTAGGGAAACTAGTACTGGATATTCTGTACCAATTGTAGATGAATCACGTAATTTATTTAATAGTATTGCAGAAAGATCATCTAGTCCAAAAATGTACCCTTCAAGAAAAAAGAGTTTGGCCGTACAACAGCAATATAACCAACAAGAATCATTGCCTTCTGAACTTTTAGATAGTGATTCAGATTATGGAGAAGATGATTATGAAGATGAAATTGATTATCAATCTACAACTCAAATAGGAGAATCTGTTGAATACATAATAAATAATCCTGTAACTATTAAGAAAAATGAGAGTTCAATGATTCCATTATCATCTGAAAGCATACCGACATCAAATTTAAATTATTACAATAAATCTAATCATAAATCACATCCATTCTTGGTAGTAGAAATTCATAATAATTTAGGTTTTGCTATTGACAAGGGACCAATCTCAGTATTATCTACTGATAAAACTCCTAAATTACTTGGAGAAGGCATGATTAATGATTTAGGTATTGATGATAAATATCTACTTTCATATGCTATCAATCGAAATGTAGCAATTGAGTATAAAGTAGAAACAAAATCAAACTATACAGGAGTTAGTATCCAAGATTATTATCGATATACAAATTATACAGATACAAAATATCACCGATTCACAGTCATCAATAAATCTGAAGATCAAACTAGAATATATTTGTCGATTCCCAAGGATCATTTTAAACCAATAGAAAAACAGGATTTAGAGGTTTCAACTACAACCAGTGAATTAAGAGTAAAAGCAGTAATTGATGGAAATACAGAAAAAGCATTTGAATATCAAACTTACTATACTCATTATAATACTAAATACCTAAAGGATTTAACAATAAATGAGTTGGAAAAGTTAATCTCGAATAAAACCATATCTGAAGAAGAAAAAGAAGAATTAAAGAAGTTACATCAATTTTCTTTAGAAATTCGTGAATTACAAAAACAATTTACCTTAATCAAGTCAAAAATGGTTCGAACTAGCCAAAGAAGAAAACAAATAATTGAAACATTGGATGTTGTTGGTAGTAATACAGATGAAGAAGTTGTTCGGAAAAAATATATTGCTGAAATACAAGATTTAGACACTAAAGCCCAAGAATATGAAGTATATTAAGAAGAAATAGAAAAAAAATTACAAGAATTAGATAAACAGAAATCTCAAATTAACATACAAAAAAAAAATATATAAAATATAATCCTGCAAAAAAAGATTAGTTTAAATACCATTAAACAATAACTTAATGAAATGTTTGAGAATATTAAACTCAGAAATAAATTACTAGGTGTTTATGCTATAGTGTTGATAGCATTCATAAGTACTCTAATATTTTCATATAATACAATGGTTGACATTGATAATGATCTTATTGAAGTATCCAATAAGGCAGATCTACGAGCAACATCTTATGCTTTATCATTGAATTTTGAAGAACAGGTTGCTTATGTTAATGGATATACAGCAGGAATCTTACCATCTGGAGTTACACAAACTCCACATGCATATTATAAAAATGCATTCATTACAAATATTGGTGAAATAAACGCTAACATGGATAGATTAATCGCTTTAACAGAAGGTGATGAGAACGCAACAAAAATTTTGAATGAAATTCAAGCAGCACGACCTGCTTGGATTCAAACTGCAAGAGATGATGTAATGAGTATACCACAAATTCCTACTCTTGCTGGAATTCGATATTCTATTGTATTTCTTGAACAAAGTATTGGTCATATGTTAGCTCAGGGATATCAGTACATGATAACAGGTGATCCTTTAGATGAACAACATATAGAGGAGAATTTCGGAAATCATACTGAAAGATTACAAGCTTTGGACAATCTAATTAGTACCACTCAAGAGATTAATCAAAATATATATGATGATTTTAATGGTATATATAATGATTATGAAAATTCATTTACAACATGGTATGATAATGTTATTAACTTTACACTAAATAATCCTAATGCTGATATTACTACAATCGAGACATTTGGTGCAACTCTTGGTGATCTACATTTTCCACTTGAAGCAATACTTGATGAGTTTGAAGAAGAAATTAACTCATTATTTGCATTATCATCGGATTACACCACACTTGCAGGAGAATTAGTTCAACCTATTTTTGATAATTTAATTCTTCTGCGAGATGTTGCTCAAAAACAAATTATTGATGCAAAATTGAAAGCAGTAGATTTGATTGCTACGAGATCCCGGATTATGATAACCCTTTCAATTCTAATCGTTGTATTTTCTATTGCAACAATTGTTTTCCTTGCTAATAGAATTACTCAACCAATTATTGAGTTGGAACAAAATTCAAATAAAATTGCAGCTGGTGATTTAACCGTTGTATTGGATCATGATAAAACCAAAACTGATGAGATAAATATGTTGAAAAACGGATTTTATTTTATGACTCAAAGTTTAATTAAAATTGTATCTTCAACACAAAATTCAGTCAATAATTTATCTACCATGTCTAATGATTTATTATCAGGAGCAGAAGAAATTAATGCATCTGCAGAAGAAGTAGCCTCCACATCACAAGCTATGTCTGATGGTGCAACTACTCAGACTGAACTGATATCTGATGTTACCAAGGATATTGGTAATATGACCGAGCTAATTAAAGAAATAGTAAGAAGAATCCAAGATAATACTGAAGAAGTAGCTAAGATATCATTACAAACCAATATACTTGCCCTCAATGCAGGTATTGAGGCATCTCGAGCTGGAGATTATGGTAGAGGTTTTGCTGTAGTTGCTGAAAATGTTAGGAAATTATCTGATAATTCAAAAGAAGCAGCACAAAGAATCTCTGAAGTAGCTGATGAAGTTGCAACAAGATTGCAATCTGGATTTAACAAAATATCTCAAGCAATGATCAATGTGGCCTCTGTTGCAGAAGAAACAGCAGCTTCAGCAGAAGAAGTAGCTGCAGCAGCGGAGGAGATGACAGCGTCTATTGAGGAAATGACATCAACAGCACAAGAATTATCTGCACAAGCAGATGAGTCATCTGATGCTGTACGTGTATTTAAAATAAACAAATAATAAACATTAAATTAATAAAAAAATATATAAATTCATTATACTTAACTAAAACCATATTTTGAGCTTATTCAAGTCAGATCTCTATTCTAATATAATAATAGAATAATATTAATTTATTTTATAATATTTCTGTTCAAGTGATGTTAAAATGTGCTTCACAATTTTAATAAAATATTATAGTTGTCTGACTAAAAAAATTTTTATAGTGAAAATATTAACACAACAAATCACAGAAAATACATATAATACAATATCTGGTACATCTATGGCTACACCACATGTATCTGGCGCAGCAGCGTTATTGCTTTCAAACGATAATACTCTTACTGCTTCCTCCCTAAAATCCAAACTGATGGACTTTTCCGATCCCATTGGTTCTGTTGCTGGAAAAGTCGTCTCTGGGGGTAGATTAAACGTATATAGTAGTTTAACTGGATCTACCCCCACCCCACCCCCAACTACAACAGATACTTTTACTGGAACTGTTTCAACAAGTACAAAAAATGCAATTTATACCTTTGATGTAACTGATGCAGGTACTATCTCTGCAACATTAAGTTGGGGTACTTCAGCTGATTTAGATATGTATTTATATAGTCCAACCCAAGACCCAAATGGTGCTTCATACTTAGTACGAGCGTATACAACCAGCAATCCAGAAACTATGAGTTATAGTGCCTCTGCAACTGGAACTTATAAGATAAGAGTTAATCATTATAGTGGTGTTTCTACATCTTTCACTTTATCGGTCACCTATCCAAATATTGGTACTGTTGATACAATTGCTCCAACTGTAACAATAAATGGACCAACTGGTACAGTTTCTGGCTCAGTAACAGTATCTGCAGATATTACTGATAATGTTGGTGTTACATCTGCTGATTATAATATTGATGGAGGTACTTGGTCTTCATTAGCCAATTCTGCTGGAAATACATGGTCTGCAAGTCTTGATACTACAACATTAAGTGATGGTACTCATACCCTAAATGTAAGAGGTAGGGATGCTGTTGGAAATACAGGAACAAATTCTGCTACTTTTGATGTTTCTAATGCACCACCACCAGTTGGTGATGTTACTGATACATTTACAGGTACTGTTTCCAGTTCTACACCTAATAGAATTTTCTATTTTGAAGTTGGTAGTGCTGGAACAATTGATGCTTCATTAAGTTGGGCAACTACTGCTGATTTAGATATGTATCTCTATGCACCTGGTGTAGATCCAAACGGTGCTGGGTGGGTTGTTCGAGCGTATACTGTAAGTAATCCTGAAGTCTTATCATATACAACAACTACTACTGGTACTTGGGCTATTAGGGTTAATTTCTATTCAGGAAGTTCTTCCTCATTTACTTTATCCGTAACACATCCCTCAGGTGGATCACCACCACCCGTAGGAACTGTGACAGATACATTCACTGGTACTGTAAGTAGCAGTAATCTTAACCAAGTGTTTTATTTTGATGTTGCAGCAACTGGTAGTATAGATGCGGTTCTTAGCTGGTCTACTACTGCAGATTTAGATATGTTTCTCTATACCCCTGGTTCTGATCCCTTAGGCACTGGATATGTCGATAGTGCCTATTCTCTTAGTAATCCTGAAACCATTTCATATAGTGCTACTATTACTGGTACTTGGGCAATCAGGGTAAATATTTATTCAGGAGTTTCCACACCATTTTCATTATCAGTAACCTATCAAGGTCTAACAGGTGCAAGTGCAAATGCAATTTCCGATGATTCCCCACAAATAGATAATGTGGGTGAATTAAAATCGAATTTAATTGCAGTATCTATTGGAAATAAATTATAAAATACACAATTAAATAGTGAATTATCACATTAAATTACTTATTGTTTAAATAATCTATATTAAAAATTTGAAATATATATTAATAATTAGTTCTGGATGTGTGTACTAACTTTAGAACATATCTGTGCTAAATATAGGATATTATATTACCATAGTGAATTATAATTAGGGATATATATCCCAAGGATGTGAATAAAATAGAGAAAATTTTAGAAAATTTATTAAGAAGTGAAAAAAATGCTCTAATATTTAAACGAATAACAGTTGCAATTATAATCTCTTCGTTATTACTTGTAACTTCATTTTATATTGGCAAAAAGATGCAAACTAATACTTCAAACGATCAAATAAAATCTGAAACTGATCCTGAAAATGAGACTCCAGGTAATCAAACAGTGAGTTATACAGTAATGCTTGCTGAACAATTAGATAATGAGTTTACTAATAATGAAATTCAAGAATTTCGCTTAGAAGGTAACGGAACAAATGATATCTATAATAATTTAATATCAACTAATATAATAAAAATAGATAGCATTAATTGGTCTGTATCTGGTTATCTGCTTAATGAAACTAGCCCTTTCAGTGAGCCACCAATATATTTTGAATTTAACATAACTGATGAAATACTGTACCAAGTTCATTTAAATTTTGTAAATGGTTTGAAACAAGCAAATGAAACTCAAAAACCTAGTTCTGTTGATCCAAATAATGTTGTCAGATATTTTGGTTTATCTATCCTATATCAAAATGAAACTGGATATTTGTTTG
>JAOUKW010000230.1 GCA_029882335.1 Candidatus Heimdallarchaeota archaeon
TAGTAACTTATATCAAAAACGAGAAGAAATGGTTAAAACATCCAAGTAGATTTTTTATGAATTGTCTACAATCAGGAAAGGATTATGATTTATTCTATTCACATTCAAAGAGTAAAATGATTACACCTCGTAAATTATACGATTATTATCAGTACAAAATTAGGTATTGGTCTCCAGATGCACTGAATCTAGTAGTACTCATATCTGAACAGATTAAACAGACTGTTGAGAAAGATACAATTAATCGAATAATAGCAGAAAATAAACTGTTTAATCTCAGACATCTTATTCAACCAATTATGCTTAAACTCCTAGATGAAGATAAATGCAATATCCGTCAGGTGATGGAGTTATTCGCGTCTAGTTATGCAAGTATTGAAAAACGAAACCCATTAAAATTATTCTTCTATTACTTACATAGTGAAGTTGACACGAAAAATGATTTTTCATTTGAATCAAATGATATTACTTCAGATTATGAACCAGATGTCTTGAAATTTATTCAAATCATCCGTCAATTAGCAAATTGGTATCGAACAAATAGATCAACAAAAAGTTCATTCGTAATTGAGAAACACTTAGATATTGTATCTAGATTCAAGATACAAGATATACTAGGTATTTACGTGTCTTACAGTAAATTTAACCATAATTATAATTGGAATACTTGGAATGATGTTAATTCCAAAATAAAGAATCAAGATATCATGCTGTATTTTAGAATTTTCACTCATTATACTGATGATGTAGATCTTTTAGAGGAGATTACTGAAGTTCCATTAACACTTGATTCAATTATTGATAATTCAGGATTGCATCCAGTAGTTGTAACAAGTATATTCGGATACATAGATGAATTAAGTAGAAGAAATCAGTTATCAAGAGTAATAGATAATATACGAAATGATATTAGAAATGGAAATTACACTGAAGATAGCTTATTACAAACAATAAATGACAAATTTATTGAATTAAATCATAAGGACCAAATCATCAAAGATTTTCAGTGGTACGGTTTTGAAATTAATATTACTGGAAATTTTTCATGGTACATCATGAGAAATAAAATTATCATGATCATAAATCAATATTCTCAACTTAAATCAATGAAAGTTGAAAAAATAGAGGTAGAAAAATGAATACTATAAAAGAATTAGTACAGAGAAATACTACACACCTATCAGGTATGTTTACCATCCATGCTGATGGAGCATTCCTAAATGGTGCCGGACTTGGTTCTGGAGAAGATAAAAACAGAACTACAGTAAAGACATATTACAGACATAAGGCAATTCCATATGTTTCATCCCAAGCTTGGAGACGGTGGTTGAGAAATACATTAATTGATGAAACAGGTTGGAAAGCAAGTGAAATTGAAGCAGTAATGTGGAATAAAAAAGGAAATACATCTAAAGTTGCAGGTCAATTAGACCCTTTAAATTATCCTGAAGATGATATTTTTGGTTATATGTTTGCAGTTAAAGGAGGTGAAGCGTCTAAAAAGGATGAATCTACTGAAGACGATGATGAAAAGAAAGCTGATCGTAGACTACCAACCAAAGGTTTAATTAGAAATTCTCCATTTAAATCATCTCTTTTACGTGGAGTTGCATCATTAACTAGAGTGGCTAAAGATGATGGCTACGTTCATTTACGAGATGATACACCGGTTCCATATACTACACAATTTTATTCAGGAGAATTAAGTGCGTTATTTGGATTAGATGTATATCGACTGGGTGTATTTGAAAAGAAAGGTTCTGTTTCTGAAGAATTAGATGAATTTTTAATTTCTGAAAATAAGGATTTAATTGACACAAGTGAACATCCCATGTATAAAGATGGTACTTTGGTAATGCGTAAGGAATTAATTCCATATCAAAATTCAACCACAATGGAGTTACTGAAGGCACTAGCAAGACTTAGAGGTGGAGCAAAATTAGCACAATTTGGTGTAGATGTTAGCCCTAGATTAATGATTGTCGTGGGAATGAAATCAGGTAATCTATTATTCGATGATTTACTAATCGAATTAGAGGGTCAACCTGGGCTCAATCTTGAAGCATTAAAGCAGATAATATCGGATTATAAAGATAGATTTACTACTTCTGTGTTTATAGGATATAGAACTGGATATCTTGCTAATGAAAAAGAATTATCCGAACTTTCTGAAGTTAATGGTGTTAAAATTATCCATGGATCACCAATAGAAATAGTTGATAAATTAACAACTGAATTGTCATAGGTTGATTGAATTGACTGAAGAATACCTCTACATCAAATTATCCGGTATCAGTGCTTCTTTTAGAATACCAACACTTGTATCCGGTGCTCAACTAAGTCTTACTGCACCATCATATAGCACAATCTTAGGAATGTTGAGCTACGCAACGGGTAAAGAGGTAACCATCAATGATACCAGAATTGGATTTAGGTATAGCTATGAATCAAAAAGTATGGATTTAGAGAAAATTCATCGTTGGGGTAGGAGCAATGCCGGATCGTACTCATACAATAAAACAAACATTAGAAATCGAGAGGTGCATTATTTTGTAACTCTGGAATTAGTTCTGGATAACACTGAGCTATTCGACTCTTTGGATAACCCAAGCCGATCAATAACACTGGGTAGATCTCAAGATCTAGCAACAATCGATACAGTAAGACTTGTCAAAGGTAAAACTGTAGAAAAAGGCGAATTATGGGGTACTTTATTGCCTATCGCAATTCATGAAGATATTCCTGCGTCTGGTGTATTTTTTACCTTACCTGAATATTTTGACTATTTGTATGGTAAAGTAAGACGTCCTATGAATATTCGAACATTTATCGCATTATCACAATATTCAACAGAGGTAGAATTTGATAATTTAATTGCCTTAGATGATACTGAAATTCAGCATTCTACTTTTTACATTCATAGCTGGTTGAGGAAAGATAAATGAAAAAAGTAAAGAGTCGGCCTAGATTACAAGCAAAGCCACCATCTCAATTTGATTTTTCTTGTGGAATTAAACCACCTTTACGGGCTAAATCAAAGGGATATGGTGATACGACTCTTTCCGATCATTTAATTGAAGCTGCCTCCATGGCATTATCAGCATCAGAATCAACTCTCATGTTTGATTTGGATCGAGAACAAGTAAGAATTGCAGTATTCACTGCAGGATTGTTTCATGATATAGGAAAGGCTGCTGCTGGATTTCAGGAAATGATTAAACTAGATGAAATTGGAAAGTGGCCTCCTCATGAAGGTGGATATCGTCACGAAATATTATCTGCTGTAATATTAATATCAAACTTAACAAAATTAGAACATTGGAGAAAAAATACAATCCTTTTGCAAGCTGTATATCTAGCAGTAGTAACTCATCATAAACCATTCAAAGAAAATACCAATCAATATCCAAAAAACATTGATCAAGGTCAGTGGCCCGGAGGTGGTGCATTCAGACAAATGTATCAGGAATTGCTACTTAATCAAACATTACTTCAGGAATCATGGAGTGAAATCATTGAGGTATTAAACGGGGATGAATGGACCAAAATGTTACTAGATAGGAATTGGTTACCTCTTCAAATAGATATTCCGGATATTAACCAAGTAATAACTGATTTTAATGCATTTAACACAATACCCGGATATGAAAATGGAATTATTATTTCTAGTAAATTACAAATCAACAAAAAAGATGTTTTATTGTTTTATCTTGTTCGTTCTCTTCTAATCGTAGGAGATCATCTATCTAGTGGTGGTAACTTCTATATTCCACCAACACCATATTTGGAGAAATACAGTATATTTAAAGATAACCACAAACTGCGTCAATTTCAGCTACACGTCAAATCAATTAAAAACAGCATCTTGCTAAGAGCACCAACTGGATCTGGTAAGACAGAAGCTGCATTCGCGTGGCTTCAGTCAAATCAACTAAATACTGTAAATGGAGTTGACGAATTATCTAAAATATTCTATGTTCTACCTGTTCAGGCAAGTATCAATGCAATGTATAAAAGATTCAATGTATGGATGGAATCACAAGGTGGGTTAGTGGGATTGCAACATTCGCGATCATCAACTACCTTATATTCAATTATAGAAGATGAAATTTATGAGAAAAAATTAAGTAATAAGGAGAAAAAAGAAAAATTAGATGATTTTATTGATCCATGGACTGATTTAAATGTAAAAACTGTAGAAAAGATAAAATTTACCAGTTTTTTGAATAAATACAAAACAAACAAAAAAGTATCAAAGAAAAGTATTGATAAAAAACAAAATAAGGCTGCCAAGAACTTATCTCATCTTACTCGAGAAATATTTTATCCTATAAAAATTACTACACCTCATCAATTACTCAAAGCCACATTACAAGGTAGAGGATGGGAGGCTCAATTAAGTGATTTACATCAATCGTGTATAGTTTTTGATGAAATACATGCTTATGATCCTCATTTAACTGGATTGATCCTTGGATTAGCAAAGACATTGATCCAAAAATATAATTCTCGTATTTTATTTATGTCCGCATCTTTTCCTACTCTGTTAATCGATCTGATACATCAAAATGTTGATAAGCAATTACCATTAATTACTCTAAACCCTGAAAAACCAGAAGACCTAAAACTATTAGAATTAAAAAGACATAGGTTAGACATCAAGGATTATATAATATCCGAAGATTGTGATAAACCCGATTTTATTGAGGAAATAGATAAACATCCATCTGTCCTGATTATCTGCAATACAGTTTCTTCGTCTCAAGTAGTTTATCGCAAATTAAAACCCGTAATCGAAACGAAATACGGTTCTAATAGTATTATTCTCATCCATTCTCGATTTCGTATCAAAGATAGAAGAACAAAGGAAGAACTTGTTATGAAGATAAATGATGAGGAAAACACCATCAGAGTAGTAATCTCTACTCAAGTGGTTGAGGCAAGTTTAAATATAGATTTGTCATTTGGTATATTTGAAGCTGCACCTCTTGATGCGTTAGTACAACGATTTGGGCGAATTAACAGAACAGGGAAAAATAAAAAACTAGAAAAAGAAAATATTTGGATTTGTAAAAGTGATAATTATAGTCATTTGATTTACTCTCCAGATATAACAACTTACTCCGTTGAATTGTTACAACGAATAAAACATAAACCGATTTCAGAAAATGATCTTGTAGGCTTAATTGATGAACTTTATACTAAACATGGTTGGACTGAAGAACAAAAAACTGATTTTCATCGAGCAATGAATCACGCAAGTGGAACCGATTTTTTCAGTAATTTAAGACCAGGATCGTATAAGAAATGGCATGATCTTGTGATACTTAGTAAAGATGTAATTGACGTCATTTTATTACAAGATTTAAGTGAATATCAATTATATAGAAAGAAAAACTCATTAAGAGCAGATGAGCTAATAATTCCTGTTAGAATATCTGATAGTAGTCGATTAGACTATAACAATAATATTAATGACTATCTTCCTATATTAAAAACATATCAGAATTATGACTCTGATATAGGTTTACAATTATAAGGTGACATCATGCATACTATATCTACATTTAAATTTAAAGTAATCATACCAAAAGGCCTGAAATTTCCTAGATATACCGGTAGGATAATTCAAGGAGCATTTTTACAATATTTGAGAAAGCAAGATCCAATTGTATCTCAGGAACTTCATGAAGGCAATGATAGGAGAACATATACGACGAAGGGAATTCACTACAAAAAAATTGGAGAAACTACCTTTGGATTGTTTGAAATTCATACTATTGATCCACAAATAATAGATACTATGATTTCAATACTCACCAGCTCGAATGCAGGAGAAATCTATCTACTTGATCGATTCTGTGCAGTTGTTAATGTCGAATATGAAAAACACCAGTTTGGTATGCTATCAACTTATCCTCTTTATTCCTCAATAGAGATTAAATTTATCACTCCAACAATGTTTGCAAATGACTACAGGATAAATAAAATGGATCATTATCCTGATTTACAGAGAATATTTGAAAATATGATTAAAACATATGAATTCTTATTTAGCCCTATTGAAAATAATGAAGACCTACTTATCCGTTTACAACGTCAACTCACACCTAACATTTTTGAATTCCAATCAAAATTTATCAGACTAGGTGAAAATATCAAATTAAAAGGATTCACTGGTAAAATCAGTTTTATTATTGAAGACTCTACTGGTCTAGATATACTAAAAGATTTACTTGAAATTTCTAACTTATGGGGAATAGGAGCAAAAAGATCAATGGGGATGGGTAGAATCAATGTAAGATACTTTCCTCCTAAAAGTAAACCATTGATGAGACAAATTGAAGAGGATTGAAAATTATTTGATAATCCACATAAAGCAAAATCAATACCTATGTAACAATGCAGTAAAGCCTAGTCATAGGATTGAAACTCTGGGCCAATGATATAAGCCTCATCTGCATCATCATGTCACAATTGGTTAATACCTAGTAATAGGGATGAACCTGATTTGGATAACCAATCTCTTGAATAATAGTTCATGTAGGA
>JAOUKW010000231.1 GCA_029882335.1 Candidatus Heimdallarchaeota archaeon
CTTACGGTCATAAATACTCATATCATCGATACTTTCACATATTTCCTCAATGAAAGACAAGAATTCATTGGCAACTACCTTAACAGGCACTTTTACTTCATTAAGATAGAAAGTCCCGTTACTCTGCAACAGCTTAGTTAATTTCCAATCCAAATATTCCAGTACTTTTTCCTTGCTATCATTAATAAGTACTTCTTCCTTAATGATTATCAGTTCATAATACATGGTTAGTTTGAATTTGCCAAATATTTCTTCCAGCTTACAATACTTGAAGATCTCCTCCATATCTTCAATATCTTCTCCTGCGTAATCACAATCGCATATTGCCCGGTGTTGTTGTATTTTTCTATTAATACGGGTATTAATTATACCAGCGATTTCTTTAGAATTAACATAGGAGGGTTCTGCACGGAGATGATGGTTTATTATTTCATCACCGGTGAGATACAATATATTAACTAGATCACAGCTAGAATTGGCAAATATCCTTTCTGTTGATTTGATTTTATTACTACCCAATTCAAGTATCTGGGCATAATAGCTATTTCCTAAAATAACTAAATCGATGAATTTTTCACTTTCATCTTGTAAATAGCTACCCGGCTTGAGTAATCTAAAAACTCTATAAAATATTCTTCCTTGTTCTTCCTCAATTTTTTCGTTGATTTCATTGTATAACGCCAACATTGCCCTATCCTCGAAGAATACCCGATAATCGTCGAATTCTTCAAATTCAAAGTTTAATTTGTAATTCATATCTTTGAAATTATACAACCCTCCGATATGATAATATGCCTGTATTTGCTTTCCGGTAAAATGGCGTTCTGATCCATTATCATCGGTAAATACCAATTTCCCGACTTCATTATTACTTGAAAGAGTATAACAATCAATATGCCGATCTTCTTTCCTTACCGTACATCGTTGATTATCATGACCAATGATAACCGTAATTGACCACTCATCCATTGGTTTATCTAGGTATTCAGGTAATTCCTTATTTACCTTATAATTCAGTGAAGCAAGTGTAGCTTTGGAGTCATTAACCGAGGCTTTGAGCCAACTTATTTTTTCATTATATTGAATATCATTGAAATGATTCCATTCAATCTCCTGATCATTAATTACATACACACCATTGCGACTTGAGGTAAGGATTTGTATTACCTCTTGTGTATATATGGTTGTTATGGATTCCTCGAAATCCAAATCATCATTTATGAATGTTACTCGATACTCATCCTCTCCATTAATATCTACATTAACCCAAACTCGAATTGGTTCATCACAAGCTTCTACTAATTCTAGAATGTAGTCATCATCAAATCCATTCGGTTCAAATGCGTCTAATTCAATATCTTCCAGGAACAATGGATAGAGATAAATTGATTTAATATTGAAACTATTATCAGATTCTATAATTCTTAATTGACCCATGCACTGCCATTTATCTCCTGTTTCCAGGTATAAATATTCTTTTCCACGATAAGCATAGATGAATATATGTTTTCTAAGGCTGTGATATTTGCATTCCTTGAGAAATCTAAAGTGATTTTTCGAGTAAAACAGTTCTCCGGTACAAATGCCTTGATAGGTTAGTGTATTAATTAATCCCTTCTGTATCTTACCTCGTTTTCTTTGAATCACCATCCACATCTTCTCACAATTTTCATCCCAGAGAGAGAATTGCAGAAATCCTTCTTCTACCTCTGGTAATATTACTGCAGTCTTTCTATTGTAGTCCAGTTTACTACCAACATTTGTTCGTTTACTTAAATTAGAGAAGATATGGTAAATATTGAAATTATACGATGAAAGGTTGATACCCATCCCCTGTATTACCCATGAGAAGTGTTTTTTCATTATTTCTTCCAGTAGATGATTATCAATTTCTCTGGTTAAGGCTAGATAATAAAACAATAAATACAGATAATTTCCATATAACAAGGAATGATTATAATCAACTTGATTATTATTGAAATCAGAATAGTTAATTGCTGGTTGTCTGACTTTATTATATAGTTGTTGCAGAGATACATGAAGAACATCGGTATAGCCGGCTAATCTGGCAGATATTATATTGATATCATCAGCCTCTCCTATGTAATCCAGTAAATCATTCATCCGCGGATGTTGGTATTTTCGTAGAAATAGTATTACTTTTCTCAGGCGTCTCAATTCTGTTTTTGCTGCATAGCGTAATCGAAATCGTTGAGTTGAATCAGATGTGATGAGAGGAGGTGTGATCCGATGCTGTATTACTCGATGCTTGAATGTATTTGCTCTACGATATCTACGAGTTGAGTTGATCCAATTCTTATTGGATTGTTCCAGCATATCTGGATTGTAATGCAGATGAGGATAAAACAACTCATACTTGATGGTGGACTCGATTACTGCATATTCTTGATGTATAGGTGTAAATTCAGCCAATTCTCGCAAGCCATAGGTAAGTTCTAACCATGGTACCAACTGCAGCAGATCGTTTGAATTCGGAAAAGTCGATTTGTATTTTTGTTGATATGTAAATCTTGCAGAATATTCTTTTAAAACATCGACTTGAATGGTTGTATAAAAAAGCTCATTGTATTCATGATGTAATATTATTCTGCGATTATCCTGACAGGGAAGATTATATTTACCGATTGGTAATGGTAAATTCCATATGATCCGAGAATACGTAAGTGGCCGGAATTCATCACTCCTATGCCACGGTATCACCGTTCGTCTTTTGAATTTCCTGCTGGTTGGTAAGTCAACCACGGGAGTATCAATAAAATAGAGATGTTGCAGATTTAATTGAGATAGTTGCTTGAGTAATTCCTCTTCTAAATTGTGTTCAGAGATTTTCTTTAATCTGGGATATCCAGACACAATGATAATATCGTAATCCAGTAATGTACTATCCAATTCTCTTGAATCTATATATGAAATTGATTGTATATCAATTCTATCCAAATAGTAATTCAAATCCGCATCTGCCAAGATTCTTTGACTTGGAACTACATTCAATTCGTTAGAGATATCCAGTAACAGTATTTTTTTATCATCATCCAAATATTCATCCATATATGCAAGTAGATGATGAAATGTAGATATCCACGATTGTGCATGGCCTGCAGAGTCTCGAGATGCTGTCTGCAGATACAGTGTATTATTCAATTGTGCATGAGGGGATATGAATCTCTGTTGCTTGACATCGGGTTCCTCTGCATCTTTGGTATTTATCGATTGTATCGGTTTGAATATCATATCTGATTGATAGCCCAGATTAATATGTAGTTGACTTGTTTCAACTTCTGCTAGATGATGTAAATCGTCAAGTAATTGATATACTGCTAATTTTACCTTTTCACTATCCAACTTGACATTACCATCAATGATGACTCCCTGAATGATTGGTTCCAATTGAATTTCATTTTCCAGATATATCTCATGAAGTAGAGTTGAATAATCTTCCAGTTGTCTCCATACAGGACCATCCTCAATGAGTATCTGTTGTAACTCAACTTCCCATTCTTCTTCAGACATATCTCGTTTTTGTATGATAAAATCAGGTACGTAACGATTGAATTTAGATTTCGTTTTCTTTGCCTGAAAATCGAATTCATAGTGGTGTTTTGTTTTTAAATCAAGAATAACAATTGGTATCCAGACATAATGATCTTGATGATATATTTTTTTGAATACAATATAATCCGCACGTCGATTACCTTTTTTTCCAGGTAGTACTACTTCTGCAGCCAGTAAATAACCAGTAGCATCATCAACATAGAGATCACCATTATTCATGATATCCTCAAGTCTATACGGTTGCACCACCCCCCATGCAGCTTCCTGATGTCTAAGAGTCCCATGCTTGGCACTTCTTTGCTTAACTTTTTGAAGTAATTTCTCCAGATCACGGGGTTGAAAATACTCATAGTATCTTTCTTCTATCTTCTTTTCTTTGAAAAATGCATTCAGATTCACTCTGGCTATTAATTCATCATATTCTTTCTGTGCTTTCTCCTTTCTTGTAGCTGCATTGCTTAATCTGCTATCATCATAATTAAAATGTAAATGAATTTCATTAACTATTTTTCGTAATTCTTTATCCATATCAGTAATATTATCGAAATCCTTGGGTATGCCAAGTTTCTGGGGATGTACTCCCTGTCTACCACCCAGATATACATAATCTAGGAATTTCTGTAATCTATAGACCAATAGATTGAGATATCTTCTACTTTCTTTCTCTGGTACATTACAAATGAATAACTGTCTGCATAGCTCAATCATGTGTGTACGTATCATATCCACAAAGTCTAATTCTGGTAATTTCGGATGCACTAATTCTATTTTTCCATATTTCTTACTGATGTAGTATGATTTACCATCTGATGATTTTCCATCGGGTTCGGCAAATGGATACAGTACGGATATATCTCTAAGTATTCTGCCGGCTATATCGAATAATCTATTGAGTGGCCCCTGATCTTCAGCATCTCGGAATTGAATTCTCCTGTTTTCTAGATTCCCATGTCGATGGGTTGTTTGAAAACAGAGTTGATAGTAATATTTTCTAATTTCTCCCTCAATTGATCGAAGTCTACTAAAATCAGCCTTCTCATCTTTTACACTCTGTTTGAATTGTTGTAATTCAGTTCTCCATTTACTTTCCATCTTTTGATATAATTCATCCAGCTTAGTAGTTTTTCTACTTAAGAAGAGACGAATAGTTGAGGTCATCGAGATGATAAATGACTGTACCAATACATCAATATCATCTGAGATCATCTAGTAACTAAATATACAAATTCTATATAAACAATTCCAACTTATCTGAGTAGTCACAAAAATTTGGTTTTCAGTATTTTATAAAATCAAAGTATTTTCTCAAGTGTTTTGTTAAACATGTCAGATACGACTCATAAGTATTTTTGTTAGTTTATAGACCAAATTAATACCTTCTGAGTTTATATACTGAATACATCTATAGTTAGTAGGTCACAGGTATTTTTGTTAGTATGACTCACGTAATCTCTTCCGTAAAAATTCAGTTGAAACATGTTGAAAAGTCAGGTGATTTCTCAAGGTTGAAACAGATTTTAGGTAGGGATAAACGAGTTATTAAGGCATATATCGGTGTGATACACGAAAACGAAAAGGAATTAGTGACTGAAGGTAAATACAAGATTGATAGTGGACTTCTTGATAAGTTAACTTTAACTACATCTATTAAGAATTCTAAGAATTCAATTAGAGATGCTGTTAAACATGATTTTAAGAGAAAGTTTCCAAGAATTAGCTTGAATGAGTTGAAGGAATGTCGTGATGTGGCAATAGCACAATATCTTAGCTTTTTGGAATTAAAGAACATGCAGAAAGAAAGTTCATTACCTAAAACTCTACAAGGTGTTAGACAAATCAATGGACGACGTTATTCACTTGGAAAGAGGGATTTATCTATTATGGATTCAATGGATACCAATCTGGGTATTTCATTAGATGGGAAGAACAGAGTTAGACATGGTTATATTTCCGTTCCAATTCATTTGAATGCATATGCCAAATCAAGAATTGAAAATGGTGAATTACGTACTGTAAGTCTATACAAAAAGGATAAAAATTATTATACATCTTTTGCTATTCAAAAAGAAACTACTAATTACAATCCTGATAAGAGTTTGAAGAAGGCAGTATTGGGAATTGATTTAGGTATTAATAAAACCGCAACTACAGTTCTGTATACCGAGGATGCAATTTTGGAAGAAAAGACTTGGCTACAACTGGAAAAATTCAATTCTTTAAAGAAACTCGAGAGTCAAATTTCCTCACTTCAAAGACAATCTAAGCTCAGGGAAATTAACATATTAGAGAGAATATTTGATTATCATTCAATGAAACTATCCTCATTGAGAAATTTCAAATCAATTAGAAAGTATTGCTTGGATATCATTAAACAACTGAAATTTCTTAGAAAGATGTCTAAAGATCCATCTATAATCAAACTTGATAAATCGCTAAATTTATTATATCAAGAATTAAATTCTATTAATACAAATTTATCAAAATATGAAAGCAAATCAATTAGCAAACTCCAATTTACAATTGCTAATCTATCATTGGGATTAAATAAATTAGGTAAAACTTCTGGAATTTATAAAAAATTGAAAAAATTAAGAAATAAAAGAAGTAGAATATCTTTGGATTATGATAGAAAATTAGTTGCTGAATTATCAGACTATATTCAGGATGTATCAATTAGATATAACCTTCACGTGGCAATTGGTGATATCAAGGGAATTCGAAATAGAGGAAGAAAAGGTAATTTTAAAGGTAGAAAATTCAGGAAGATGCTGAATTCATGGAGTTTTTTCCGTTTCACAGAGATGTTGAAATTCAAGATGAAATCCTTTGGAATGGAAAGACGATTGCTATCAGTCCGAGAATCTTGGACCTCTATCATGTGTTTCAAATGCAATACCAAAGGTATTCGTCCCAAACAATCCTACTTCAGATGTATCAATTGCAGATGGCAGGGTAATGCCGATATTA
>JAOUKW010000232.1 GCA_029882335.1 Candidatus Heimdallarchaeota archaeon
ATATTCGATTCTTTTACACCTGTGACTTCTACTCTTTTACCTTGGTTGATATTAATTGTGATTTTTCCTACAATTATTGCCTTTTTATCATATTTTGAGGCGTTGAAGGATATTGATCCAAATCAAGCTTCTGCTTTATTAGTTCTTCAAGTTCTTGTGCCATTTTTAATTGATTATCTGATTTTTGATATTGTTTATGGTATATTTACAATGATAGGGTCGTTAGTGATTATTATTTCAGTAGCAATTGTATTGAAAAATTCTTAAGAAACCATGATTTTATTTTCCAAGTGCTGGAAATTTACCATAACCATCACAATTTTGTCCAAATTCATCATTTCGTCTGGTGCATGTACTTGTTTTCGTTATCCAGCCATTGCATAAACCACCTGTAGATGCATTTCCATCGAATTTATCACATGCACTTGTATAATTTTCGGTTTTACCCCCAGCGTTTGGTAAAGGAATTCCACTCATCGGTCAATCTACTATCAACATTAAATTATTTTAATCCTTTGTCTTTCCAAATAAACCAATTTAAATATAGCTATTATGAATTTGACAATTTATTAAGCAGGTTCCATTTTTCTATTTTTATTGGATAATTCCCGATTCCGATCTTGTTTTTCTAAATTTTTCATCAGTTTTGTTGTGTTGTCTTTAGAATTGTTTATCTCATCTGATTCATCAAAATCGTCTTCTACTTTAGTAAACAATTTTTCAATATTTTCTGATATATCTGATTTCTTAATGACATGTGATATTACAGGAGCTTTACTCTTCTGTTGATTTTCTTGAATAATTTGAACATTTGAGGTATTTGGAGTCTCTATCTTTTCTTCAATTTGATTAAGAAGGCTAGGTATTGTTTGATTCCTTGCAATTCTTCGTGTCTTATTATCTGAGGATTGTAATGGATTATTATCATTTATTTGCTCATTGTTATTTGAAATTTTATTTACCAAATTTTGAGCGTCCTGGGTTAATTTACCCTTCTTCTGAAGATCAATTATTTTATGAGCGAGAACTTTGAAATTTTGATTGAAAGTACGCTCACCCTGAATTATTACCTCTTTATACTTTAATTCATTTTTCAATGATTCTATTTCTTTATATAACATTTCTTTGTCCTGATTTATTTTTTGGATTTGTTCGGATTTGCTATTTTCTTCATCTTTTAATCGATTAATTGTTTTTGTTAATTGTTGGTTTTCAGATTGCAATGATTGAAAAGCGTTTTTATGCTCTGCTAATTCAAGATCCTGATTAGTTTTCATTATTGCAATTTCGTTTTTCAATTTTTCAATCTGCTTTGTTGAGGTTTGTCTAGTTACTTCTAATTCTAAAACATCCATTTCTAAAGTTTCTAGTTGATCTAATTTGTCACCTACATGTTCTATTGATTCAGATAGCACTTTCTCTTGTTGCTTGAGTTTTTCATTTAATATACTATTTTTCTCAATAAACTCATCAATTTGAGCTCTCTGATTTGTTAATAGGATATCATTTGAATTTATTTCATCCTTTAATTGTTCTATTTTTTGAATTAACTCATCATTTACTTCTTTTTGATTTCCAAATTCTTCGATATTTGCATCTAAAATTTCTTGTTTTCTCTTGTATTCTTCAATTATATTCTTTTCATTTTCTTCAGCTTTTTCTACGATTTCATCAGTTTTATCTAACTCTGAAATAATATATTGAAATTCACTTGCAAAACTAGTAAATAGGTCTCTAACCAATGGGTGTAGAATGTCCCAGTGTGTCCTAAGAAGGGCATCAAATTTACGATGTTCGTCATTAAATCTTAGTAGATCATAACGGAGAGGTATTGGACGACTATAAACTTCCTCGTATCCTTTAAGTTCTTTATCAAGATTTCCCATCTTGGTACAAATTAATATATGTATTTAAACAAAATAAATATATCCTTAATAAAACGATCTATTTCAATTATTTTTCTTTCAAGATTATTTCCCCTAAAAAAAAAATGTATTAATTATTTGATATTAACAGTTTAAGCTATAAGTTAGAAATAATAAACTATAATATAATGAATTTACGAATTGGTGAAAAGAATTTCTATATTTCTTACCTTATGGATATTTCTGATCCAATTTACATTAAGGATCGAGTATTAAGTTTAAAACATAATGCTGTTATCTTTGACACAAGAAATATAATATGTATGGAGCAAATATATTTTGCACTTTGGAGAGTTCAAAGAGCTGTGAAACAACAAAATATGATCGCAAAGGATTGGGCAATTGAAGTTCTCCTTCAACTTTCTTGTACTAATCAAATTGAGATCGCATTACAATTTTTTAATGTTGATAAAAAGTCGAAGGATGTAATTATTATCCAGGAGGATATATACGAAGAGATGGGGAATAGCCTAGCTATAGATATAATTAATTTTAATCCCTCTATTGAATTTCTCAACTTTCATAATGTTCAAGATGATTATTGTAATTTTATTATTTCGAAAGGTGTTGAATTACTTCTTAATCATACTTAGTTGATATAGACAAATTTCTTTCTATTACTCCACCAAATTCCAATTTTTGTAAATAGAGATACATGCTCTTTGGTTATTATTTCTATAGTTGGTAAGTTAAAATAAATATATTTTAAGTCGTCAAGTTCAAATGTATGATCTCCATCATGATCTCTGATAGAGAACTCGTTTTCATCAACCGATGCAACTGTACCAGAAAGACTGACATCGAAATTTTGCTTGGTATAGAGATATATTCTTTTTCCAACAAGAAATTGAAGGAGAGCGAATTGTTTATCTAAATGTGTTTTTCGTATTTCAAATCCTAATGGATTGAAACCGATAATTAAATCCTTACCGGTAAATTGTTTTTCTCCTATTGTGAAATTTGAAGATTTAAAAGAAGAAGTTATCTCTATATCATTTAATCTTTCTAGTTTGGTTAAACCTTTATTGAAAAATAATACTTCTTTACCTTTTAAGTCTGAAATGGCAGTAGATAGCATACCTAAATTACTTAACTTTATAGTTTTCTCCATATTATTAATCTTTCCGATTAATTGAGGTGATTGATCTTCATCTATCTCAAATCTCTCAAGCCTAAATATGCTTCCATCTTTTAGAAAATAATTTTCACCAGGGTAATATAGTTTGATTGTAGATTTCATCAAGTCAAATTCTGTATCATCTATTTTTCCAAAATATGGTGAGGAAACACTTGTTGTTTCAATTAGACTCACAAAAGTTCCATGTATTGCTTTTTTGTTGAAAGGATCATGAATAATGACCTGTTTTCCAATAAAATTTTCATAACTTTCTTTCCAAGGATTATTTGATTTAACAATCTTCAATGCATCTTCTCCATGAAGATCCAAATATGATTTATCTAAAATTTTCATAACTTTCTTATCAAATTGATTTACCTGTTTTATAGCTTTTTTCCGTAAGCCAAAACCGAGTAACCTATAGGGTAGAAAAGCGAACTTTAAGGGATTCATTTTTTCTGATGTAAGTGCAATTATCCTATATGATGTTCTCGGATGTGATTGTAGAATATTTGAAAAAGCAGCACCCCTTGATGGAAATAAAATTTCACCGTATAAATTTCGTGCCGCTTCAGCAGTGAATCTTTGTCTTTCATATTTTGTATATTGTTTATCAGTTAGCAGATTTACTGAAATCCCAAAGTCTGAGGCAACACCTGTATAGAATCCTTCAAGTTTATATAGAGCTCTACATAATTCATCTCCATAACCAATTTCCTTAGTTACTTTGTCTGCATGTCCCTCCAAAACTCTAACTAATATTAGAAGTACAATAACTAATCCATAGCTAAAAAAGTAATAACCTACAAATTTTATATTCTCAATTGCATTGTTTGGTAGAAAAGTATAATCTAAAGTTGATGCAGGAAAACCAAGTGCTTTTTTAATTCCCAGCTCTAGAATACTTATTAGAAGCAGGATAATTACATGATTTTTGGCAGTGTGTGCGAGTTCGTGAGATACAATTCCATTGATATCTGCATCATCAAATTCTTCTAAATCTGAAGCCATAAAAGCAATTCTTTTATCAAAAAATGAGCCATAAGCAAAAGCGTTTAGAATTGGTGCTTTCATAAATCCAACCTTGATATTGTCCTTAATACCAATTTTTTCTGCAACATTCTTTACCTTTTGAATTATTTTTTCATCATTTACCGGTTTCACTCCAAATAATAAATCTAATAACCAGCCGGAAATTAAATACATAAATATCATCAATAAAATCATTGCTTCGTAGGTACCAAAATCTGCGAAAATGACTCTAGCTTTCCATGCCCCTTGAATATTCAAATAATTATAACTATGATAGTTTCCATCAAGATCTGTAGGAAATGATTTAGCAATAAAGATATAGAGTACTCCAAAGAGAAATAAATATAGCATTTGTGGTGAGGAGAATCGAGAAACAATGATAAATTTTCTACCAAAGAAAAAGAATGCTGTAGCCATAAATACATAGAAACTTACATTAAATGCAGCAGAAAAAATTTGATCATTTGGTAAATCTGGTTTATTGATTCTATCATATGCAACTTGGCCTATCTTTCCACCTAATATTACTAAATAAGCAGCAGTTGATGATGCCATAAGTTTACCCCAAACAGGTGTATCCCAAATTCTAATAGTCTCAATAATCATGTATAAACTTAGTCCAAGGAGTATTCCTAAAACAAAATCATTAAAAATTAATGTTGTAATCCCTGTGATTAAAGACATAATCCAGAAAATCAACAAATCGGGTGTAGATTTATGTTTTACATAAACTCTGATTTCAGATAATGTAAATAATAATCCAAAGAAAGTAAATAATACACCAATTCCAATTATCCAGTGGGCTTCAATCCAATTCCACATTGATGAAATAAAATCAATAAATGGTGACATAAATCCTGCATTCTCATTCAAGTATTTATGATACTCACTATCGGTCGACAATTATCGTGAAATATAAGAAATATATTTGTTAATTAAGAATCCTATGATAGAGTTTAAATGCCAAAATGATGAAAATTATATGTAGCTTAGGATTTAATCGGTTTAGATTTGTGCCCGAAACAATCGATCTATTTAAATCAAAGTTATCACTCCCTAAAATTGTAGAATTAAATATGTGTGATTCGTATGGTCAAGATAGGTAACTTCGAAGTAAAGGCAGAATTATTATATTGGGATACATTTACTTGGATTGATAAAATTTCAGATAATGAATTATTTATAGGTTTATCTGATTATGGTCAACAAAAATTAAAAGATATTACTGCACTTAGTGTTCCATCCAAAGGACAAAGATTTGCTGCAGGCAATGATATGCTAACAATAGAATCCATTTCTAAAGATCATGTTATTCGTTCTCCTGTCTCTTGTGTAATTCTGGAAACAAACTCTACAGTGGTAAATTCACCTGATTTATTGAATGAGGATGCTTTTGGAAATTGGATTCTTCGTGTTGAAGTGTTAGATTTATCGGATTTAGATCAATTAATTGATGGAGAAGAAATGGCAGATGAGATTCTTGAGGAAGTTGGTATGGATAATCGATCCGATGGCTCAAGAACTTTTGATGATGATGATGATGATTTTGATTACGAAAATGAATTCTCATTTGATTCAGGTGATGATGATGATTATTACGATGATGGTGATGATGATGATGGTGATTACTATGATGATGATTGGTAATCAGATATTATCTTCCTATTATCTTTATTTATAAATAAATATATCAAAGCTAATTTGAACAATATGGAAACTGATAATTTATCTAGTAATGATTTTATAGAAGAATGGTTAAATCATTTAAATTTGCATTATTTAATTGACTATGCAGATGAAAATTCTAACAATCAATTGGATTTTTATCTACCTCATCACAATATTGGAATATTGATTTCAAAATGGAAAAAACCAATTTCTGTAAAAGTTATAAACAAAGCTGTTCAATTGAGACAGAAGCTGGATTTGAATGAAATAATTATAATTGTAAAGGACATTTCACCTCATGCAAAAGAAGTAATTGATAGGCTTGAGAATGAATTAAACATTATACATCCAATGGAATTATCTTGGTTAGCATTAAAATTTCTGAATATAAAGGATGTAAAAATTGATTTAATTAACTAATTATCTTGGGTAATTAATCAAAAGTATTGTTTAATTAGGAAAAAGTTAATGTCATTATTGTCCAAAATACGATGTGCAGATTTACTTATCAGAAGAACAGGAAATGATATTAGAAACTGTTCGTGATTTAGTTAATGAAAAAATAAAACCAAAAGCAAGGTATTATGACGAAACTGGTGAGTTTCCTCATCAAAATATTGATTCTTTAAAAGAAATAGGAATACTTGGGATGAATATAGAGGAAAAGTATGGAGGGATTAATGCCAATATACTAACGTACGCGGTTGTGTTAGAAGAAATTTCCAGAGGTTGTGCTTCTACTGCTACAACAATTGCTGGTTCAAATTCATTAGCTGCAACGCCGATTCA
>JAOUKW010000625.1 GCA_029882335.1 Candidatus Heimdallarchaeota archaeon
CATCATAATCATCCCCATCTACAGTATAATGAGAAATATCAGTGATAAAAACAGTTTGTACTTGATTGTCGATGAAATTTACTCGAACCTTACCACTATAATCATTGATATTCGCCGAATCTTGATGTAGAAATAGTACATACCAAGTACTGGTATATGGAATTAGATAGTTACCAGCATTCATATTCATACCAGAGGACAAAGTGATTCCGGATAAACCAGATCCGATGGCATAATTATAAAATTCAGTCCCATTCAAAAGTAATACTGTTAATTGAATTCCGTTTGAATAGTCAAAAGACCAATACACAGAGTAATTACTATCAATATCATTTAAAGAAGAAAATCCAGCTTCATCATTGTATGGAATGATTACATTCAGAATGCTATTGGTTTGTAAACCATTTTCTGCCGGTTCTTTGGAATATTGAGTAATAATAGGAGTATTAACTGTTAATACATCAGTAGGTTCTGTAACTGTAGATCCTGTAGAGCTAGTCTCAATGTTTTGATCGTGATCTTTTGAGTACGACTCTTGTATTGAAACCGTATTTGAACTGATAGAAATTGCATTTCCCAGTAAAAATAATATAACAATTATCGATAAATTCATTGTTTTTTTCATATAATCACCGAAGTAATTACGTCTATATCAGCAAGGGCATTATTATTACTTTCTAATTTTTTTGTGAAAAAGATTAATAACTTGAATTTTTTACTACATTTTTTGTAGTAATTTTTAAAATAGAGATTCAAACTTTGCCAATGAATCGTAGTGAAAATATCTATTATAAACAATCATGAAACAGCAGAACGAATTTCTACAAATTTTATAATAGAAACAAAAGTGTAATTTGCGGTTTTTGTATGTTGGTTGCAAATATCAGGAAAAAAACATCAAGCAAAATCGCCAATATTCGCGTATAACCGAGCCTATACGCAAATCAAATGAGGTTAGAAGACGTAGAAACACGAAATCTTACCACCCCTCATAGGAAATAAAATTAATAATTGAGATCTCTGAAAAATACATTTAATTCAGTTTGTATTCATTTAACATTGCAAATGTTTTGGAAAAAGGTTGATTGTGTTGAAAAGTAAAGATCAATGACAAATATGTAGGGAAAAATACCCCCGGAGAAATGATGACGAGATGTAAATCATACAGGTTATCCTTTTTTCTTAATTACTAAAAAATCAAACATCAATTTATTTTGATCAGAGAAAGTTTAAGTAATTAATTGATTTTTAATAATTGATGGAGACGACTTTATTTTCAACATTATACATAGCACTATTAGCAGTATTGTTGATACTAACAATCATAGCCAAAGAAAAAAACAGAATAATTTATACTTTAGGTATGTATATTTCGGTCAGATTATTGTTTGAATTGATATTTTTTCCAACAAACACTGGTATAATCATATCATCAACAAACCCAAATTATGTAAAAGTAACCTTATTAATGAGTTCAATGGGATTGATTATGCGATTAATCTTATTAAATTTATTATTTTATGTGAAATCAAGATATTCAAGTACATCAGAAAGTACGATCCTGTATATCGCATTGTTTTTACGAACTGGACTACATTGGTATTTTTCAATTCTAATAAATCCATTTTCCATTAAACAATA
>JAOUKW010000626.1 GCA_029882335.1 Candidatus Heimdallarchaeota archaeon
CATGGCTTTGAGTATGGGGTAAGTGTTTGAGTGATCACCACCGATGGAAATGATGGTTGCTTGGCTTTCTTTGAGAAGGTGGGAGTAATAAGTTTCTATATTATTCCGTGTTTTTTCTGCGTTGAGTGGAAATATAGGAATATTACCAACATCTTTGATAGCTAGTTCGTCTATATTAGTTCCGTTTCTAGACATTGTTTGCATGTCTTTGCTGATTTGACGTAGTGTGGATGGTGCAAATGAGGTCCCTTTTTTTCCAGAAGTTGCGGATTCATAGGGAATGCCCACAACGATGATATCACATTCGGATAGGTTGATAGTTGGATATGCAATTCCACCGTAGGATGCGTAGCCATCATCTTCAAATTCCATATGTAGAGAAATAATTTCTAGTGTTTCAATATTGTTATACTATCTTAAAAATAGTGAGAAATTGGCTGTATATCTCATTATCAGCGCCTTTACGCCACATGTTAATATTTAATCATTTGTAAACCAGTAGGTTGTTTGGAACACATTACCCAACAAGGACATCGATAGATTTGTAGTAAAAATCCTCGTTAGATATTGAGGATTGAATTTTTCCCACTTTTAAATTATTGATTATTTTGGTTTTCAATCGGAATATATGCCATTTCTAGGAGAATTATTTGCAATATGCTTATATAATCAAGGATGGTTGCATACTTGAGGAAGATACATTTTCTATAGTTAAACTTAGAAATGTTTTGAAAAATATCGTATCGATTGGTGATGGTTTGGTAAGTGCATTGTATATTTTGAGTCGAGGAGGAATTGCGTTGTACTATCGTAATTTAGGCATTACTGAGAAGCAAAAGGATGATGAGGTATATTTGTTTTCATCTATTTTGTCAGCGATTCAAGATTTTTTAAGAGAGAGTAATATAGGAGAGCCCAGTAAATTTGATACTACAGAAAATGAGATCAGAATTAGATCAGAGCCCAATTTTGTAATTGTACTGGTAACGGCGATTACATCCACTGTAGCCATTGAGGATAGAGATCGATTATTAGCAGAAATAGTGGCTGCAATTATGGTGGATTTTGATGATAATGATTTTGATGGTTCTGGTATAGACCCGGATTTACGGGAGAAGTTAGATGGAGTGGTTTCTCATGTATATGAAATTTGGTTTGATTCTATACAGCAATCAAAAGCAACTAGGAAGTTGAAAGATAGTTTATGGTAATAAGGTGTTTGAATAATGATTATTGTATTCAATTGAATTTGGTATGCTTTAAATGTTCCTGAGGTTTGGTTAAATTTATGACAACACATCCCCAACTATGGTTTATTATTGTTCAGACTTTGGTTTGTTTAATTCTCATAGTAATTAATTATTTGATGTGGAGAAAATATCTGGTAAAGCCAAATGAGAGTGTTTTGTATCTTACTTTATCCATGAATGGCTATCTCATGGCCTCGATCTTATCTTTTACTGGAACTTTATTGGATTATTTGTCTATTCATCCGCCTGTTGGTATCTATGCGACGTTGTTTGATTCTGTTGGGCTTGTTTTTCTGTTGGGTTCAAATTATTGTTTGATGGGTTTCATTACCACGATTTTTTTTGAAAATAATAAGTTATTGATGAATGGTTCGGGATTAGTAGTTGG
>JAOUKW010000628.1 GCA_029882335.1 Candidatus Heimdallarchaeota archaeon
AATAACTTCGAATAGAAGGTTTTTATCTTTTCAGACTTTGGTTCATGATTAAAATCCTGATAAAAACATTTAATCAAATGATTTTTCTTACTTAGTTTGGGAAATTCTTTCTTATCTATAATTATTTGATTTATTAGCATAATATCTATAATATTAAATAATTGATTACTAAATATGGAGAAATTCATTCTACTACTGATCATTGGTGATACCAACAAATTATTCAGTAATAAGGTAGAATTCAAATTAATTGACTCAGTACTTTGCAATTTGTTATCATTCACCTCACTCATTCCAACAAGACTAAACGCTATAATTTAATGACTTCACAGTAACTTATAAATCTTGTTTATATTGTATGAAATCTTTATTATTGAATATTATGATCTCACAAGTTAAATATTTTAAATATCCGTTTTAATAAAATATATAGTTGATTAAATATTCACAATTTTTGGAAAGAAATACGTGAATATAGATTTCAATCATGAAACCTCAAGGGAAGAGAAACGGAAAGAAACCCAGAATGAAGTCTTTGCTAATTCTTATGATCAACTGAACATGCCGGCGAGAGTCACAGTGAAAGGGCTGAACGTGTGTACGTATGTACATCTAATTGTAAAAACAAAAAAAATATCATCATCTAAATTAAACTCATAATTCTCCAAGCCAAACAAGATTACCAATGACCAAATTAACCAAATTATGAAAATATTAAAGATGCTAAAAGTAGTGTATATATCCTAATTATTATGTAAATATACTAATGTTTTTTATAAGTAAAACCTATATAAAACAGGAGCTAGATTATTGTTAGTCAATCAAAAATAGATCAACATAAAAGTAATATAGAAATAGAAAATCAAAAGATAGAAAGTCTTACTACTGAATATGCTTTAAAGAAAAAAGAAGCAGAAACAAATGCAACCACAACCCTTGAAAAAATAGAGAACAAAGAAGGTGCAGCATTTAATACAGGAAAAGATGATTTTAATACAAAGACAATAAGAGAGGAAGAAGCTGCCAACGCATACAACAAGGCAAAAGAAGAATTAAAAGAAGCAAAGTCTACCTTAAAGTATACTGAAAAAGCATACAATAATGCAGTTAAAATACAACATAAACATGCAGAAACCACTCAAAAGGATTTAGATAAAGAATTAGCATCTAAAATCAAGCAAACTGAGTCAGAAATTAAAGATCTGTATAAACTCATATCTACAGAAGAAAAAACTTTACTTACATCCTAAAATTCAATTGATAATCCAATTGAATTATAACTACTAAAATAATACATAACAGAATTTAATTTAGTCTATCTTAACCTAAAATATTCAATCTAAAGATTTAGTATATAATTTAACTATAAGTACTTATTTATGACCAATTCTTGATTTAAACCTTCAAATAGACTCATTTAATTTAAATATTAAGAGAATCAATATTGTTACAAATAAGAAATAGATATGACAAAGTATTCCTTGGCAATGTTTTATCCAAGCGTGATAAAACTATTATACCCACTCTAAAAAGTCCAGAGCTTTTAACCAAAATCAATAGGCATCAATACTGCATCTATCATAGAAATAGCATCTTATGATTGGGTTTTACTGAATTGTTACTTAAGTCATT
>JAOUKW010000627.1 GCA_029882335.1 Candidatus Heimdallarchaeota archaeon
GTAAATGTATTATCGGGGTTAATTCTTATTGGTATCGGTTCTCAGTGGCAATCTTTGGATATGAATGGAATTCCCATTGATATTGTATTAAGTGTATAAGATTGAAATCAATAGTTTCTGTATTAATTGATTTATATTTAAGGCTTCAAAATTATGGAGAATTATGTCATCCTTTGTGATAAAACCAAAATGGATTTTACATCCACAGGGAAGTATTCTTGAAAATCAGATCATACATATTGAAGATAATACTTTTACGTATATAGGGAAATATGATGGCTCAAAAATTCCTCATGGTACTGATGTATATACTTTTGACAAAGGTTTGGTTGTCCCACCTTTTGTTAATGCACATACACATATTCCTGAAACTTTAATTCGAGGGATTTGCGATGATCAAGATTTACACGAATGGTTATATAATCATGTTTGGAAGGTGGAACCTCAAATGAATAAGCATGATGCAAAGATTGGTGCATTACTTGGTATAGCTGAAATGATACAAAGTGGTACTATTGGTTTTATAGATCAGTTTTATTTCTCCAATGAAATTGCAGATGCTGTTTCAAAGACTGGTGTTAAGGCATATCTCGCACCTTCTATATTTGAAGGTAATTCTGAAACAAAAACTTCAGAACATGCATTGGATAAAAATATAGAAGTATTAAAAAAATGGCATGGGTATGATAATCGGATTTTCATTGGTTTTGGTCCACATGCACCTTATTCCGTAGATGATGAGATGTATACAAGAATATTTAATTTGGCTGAAGAATATGATACAATAATTCATACTCATTTGAGTGAAACGTCTCGAGAGGTCAATGAATCAAAAGAAAAGTATGATAAAAGTCCTATTCAAAAAATGCATGATTTGGGTATATTAAAACGAATTATTGCAGCCCATTGTGTACATGTTTCTGATGAAGATTTACAAATACTTTATAAAAATCGAGTGACAGTTTTACACAATATTCAGTCAAATTTAAAATTAGGTTCAGGTATTGCTCGAATCCCTGATATGATTGCTAAAGGTATTAATGTCTGTCTTGGAACAGACGGCAGTGCATCGAATAATAATTTAGATATGTTAGAGGAAGTTAGATTAAACACATTAATTCACAAAGGGTTAAATTCGGATCCAAAATTAATAAATTCGTTATCCTCGTTAAAGATGGGTACGTCAAATGCAAGTAAAATCTTTCCTAATAATTCTTATTCCGGGGAAATAAAAGTAGGTGATCCAGCTGATTTGATTGTGGTGGATCTATCATCTGTAAATAATACTCCTGTAATTAATCCAATTAGTAATTGGATATTCTCATCATACGGCAACAATATTAACATGACAATAGCTAATGGGACAATCTTATATGAAAATGGAGAATTTATGACTCTAGATATTGCGGATATTAAGACAAAGGCACAAAAAAGTATTGAACGAATGATGTCATCTGCTGATTATAATCCAAAAATAAATTAAATTTGAATAATAATAATAATTATTTAAATAAATAAGGAAATAAATCATAAGTTATGAGTAAAAAACAAGTATCAATAACCGACATTGCTCACTTATTAGCCTTAATTGGTGGTATATTATTGATTATTTCTGGTATCTTCAGTTTACTT
>JAOUKW010000234.1 GCA_029882335.1 Candidatus Heimdallarchaeota archaeon
GTAATATAATTGAATAAAATTAATTTAATTTCGATTCGATCAGGATTACAGTCCGATACCCTAATCACAAGAAAAAATACATTAAATAAATTATTAAAAGTCGATTATAACGTGATGGATAATGCTGAATTAAATTTATTATCAAAAATTCTTGACTATTACATGAATATAGAACAAGATAATTCATTAAAAACACTTTCAATGAGAGTTTTTAAACAAATGCTACCATTTACATTAGGATACAGATTAACACAATCAATTAAATCTGAATCTTTTGCTCAAGTTGGAAATTTATGTAGACTATATTTTACCCTTTTTCAAGATAAAAATAACTTGACATTACAGCCAAGTGATGATTCTATAATCTATTTAAATGAAGCAGTAGAACTTATAAAGTTAAATGATGAAAATAAAAAATATTTTGAAGTATTATTTCAATTAATTTTAAGATTTGCTAAATTATATGATAACGAAAATTTATACTATATACTTGAAAGCATGCTATCTAAGATTACAAATAAACCCTATCTATTTGAAACTTCATTGCTATCTGATTTTATCAAACAAACTAAAATAATTATTAAATTGCACAATCCAGTCAACAAAGAGGAAATACAATTATTAATTGACGATTTATCAGGTATCGAAACTATAAAGGAGGAAACGGAAGAGGCTAGAATATTGGTGAGAAATCCAGTCGAACATATTTCTGTAGATTTGGTCACTTTTGTAAAAAGAATCAAAAAAGAACAGGATTTGTTTAAATCAAATTATCCAATTAATGAGATTTTAAGTAATCTAAACATAATAATATCAGATCTTAGTAGAGTAAGAGTACATTTGACTTCATCTCAAATTTCACAATATGATGAACTATATAATAAGATATCATCATTCATATCTTCACTCAATCTAAAAACTAAGAGAAAATCAAAAGACTTAAAGAAACATAAACCTATAAAAGATAGAATGCCCATGTCTGATAATTTTTTTGACTAGTAAGAGGGATGAAATTGGTTGAAGAAAATAAAGTAGTAACTAGTTTTGAAGGAGATATAATTGATAAAAGTTTAATTCTTTCTTTAGGAATAAAAGATATTCCAAGACATGTAACTGAAAGAATATTTGCAAAAATCTTAAGCCGTGAACAAAACGTTGAATTGGCAAAAATAAAAACAAAAAAATTTATAGATGATCATAGACCTGCGGGGGATGCAAGTGAATCACTAAAACATGAACTTTTGACGAATTCAAGTGTAGTTTTATTAGATCGTTTTGAGGTTCAAGTCAACATAAAAAACAGCGAATATAAAGTACCTATTCCTTCAATGGGAATTTCTGCGATAATATCAGAAGAAATAGTAGATTATTACCCTGCATTGGTAAATGGAGGAGTTTGGGGTCTTTCAAGATTAGGATTAAAAGGAGTAAAAAATGAAAAGTTTGTTAAAGTAGATAATTTTGAACCCTTTCAAGTGGCGGATTTCAATATTGATGAATTTGCATCAAGAAGATTGAATTTTACTACAGATGAATGGATTGATTTGCTAATAACAAGCATTGGGTACGATCCAAATCAATATCCACATTTTACTCAAAAATTATTACTATTAACTCGTTTAATTCCATTTGTTCAGAAAAACGTAAATTTAATGGAATTAGGTCCAAAAGCAACTGGAAAAACATACATATATAGAAATTTGAGTTTTTACAGTCATGTAATTTCAGGAGCAGATACATCACCAGCTCAACTTTTTGTGAATTTAAGTACTGGAAAACAAGGATTAATTCCTTCATATGATGTAATTGCTTTTGATGAAATTACTTCTTCAAACATTGAAAAACAACATGATACTAAATTAATTGGGTTATTAAAAGATTACATGGAGGGAGGGTCTGCAAGTAGAGGTGAAAAACAAATAACAGCAGCTACCTCATTAGTATATCTTGGAAATATAAAAATGGGTAAAAATGGAAGACCTGTATCAAATGATTACATTATGGATTTACCAAAAGCATACCACGATACTGCTTTATTAGATCGACTATATGGTATAATTCCAGGTTGGGAAATTCCAAAAATAGGGTTATCTAGTAATTATTTTGCAAAGGAATATGGTATAATAAATGATTACCTAGCAGAATCACTTCATGCAATGAGATCAATGCATTCAATTGATATCAGTAATATAGAATTTATGGGAAATACCAGCTATAGAAATGAAAATGCAGTAATAAAAATATATGAAGCATTAATGAAAATACTTTTTATTGGAAATGACTTTTCTGAAGACTATAGTTCAAAAATACTTAATTTTGCATGTATGCTCCGTAATAATCTTATTTTACAACAACATTATTTAGAACCAAATGAATTTTTAAATCAACCAATTTCTGCAAAATTTTGATGTTAAATGAAGTTTACAAATAACTTAATATCCATTATAATACAACGATTATACATATGATCATTTTATTCGAAAATTTAAAATCTTTATCTAAAACTTTTATGTGTAATTATTATTCGACATCTGTAAAATTGTGAATTAATGACGTTTTTATTAGTAACTGAAAGATTATAATGTGGAAGGTTAACTAATTAACATATTCCTGCATTATTTGAGCTATGTAACTCACCAGAATTAAAATATATGAAGATGAACAGATCATTTTTGGATTATTATGGAAGTTATTCTCACACTATGATTTATGGTGAATATGATGTAATTAAAATTTTTGAAATTTGGGATGGTAAAATACAAGTAAGTGGATTTGGCATACTTAACAAAGAAGATCATGAATTGCTAAGTCATGTGACAAATGATTTTGGTTGGTAATCTCACTTTGTTGTCTTTAATCTCGAATTATATCCAAAATACAGACAAAATAGATATACAAAGGAAATGACTCCTTATATGATTGGAGAGATTTTTAATAATCTTATTGCGAATAACTTAACAGCCTTTTATTAGTAAGGAGGAAAAATTAGCAATGAAATTTGTATAATAGTAAGGATTTTTACAATCAGGTATGTTAAACGCGAAACGTACGGAGGTGGTAACTATCAAACACTCACAGTTTTGATATATTAAAACGTAAATCTATGAGTAGAAATGTCAATTGAGGTGGAAAGAATAATACTAAGAGTTATGAGAAAGGAAGATTTGACAGTCCTTACTCTCAGTAATAATGTAGAGGGTAAATCAATAGCAAGAAATATACCCACCACGTAAACATATGAGTTGTACTTTGTATTTTTTTTATAAAAAATTAATTTTGTATTTTCTTGTTGAATCGCTGAGCATCAAGTTTAAATAAAATACCCCAATGATAATATTTTAGCATTATTTGCAGGCAGACCCCAGAAAAACAATTTATCCCCCTTTCTGAATTGGTCAAGTTATGCTAGGGGAAAAATCATGAATTATTCATGTATTTCGGTCAATCAAATAATTTTACCTAACAATCGCTCAATGATTGACCGAACAATTCTTTTTGATTATTGTAAGTTTTAATTTGAGTTCATAAAATTTTTTCAATTCTTATCAATAGTTGAAATATCGTTTATTTATTTTTTGAATTTCCAAGATAAATGACCTTATCTTATATACAATGAAGAGATATTATATTTGAAAACTAATGAAAGATGATAACTCTGAAGTAGTTGTTGATATTATGGGTGATAATTTCTTATCTGAAATGATGGGAATATTCTTAATTGAATATCGAGACCTCATTGATGCATATGCAGATTCACTTCAAAATATAGAAAACGATATACTTGTTGAATTGTCTTATAAAGAATTATTTCGAGTTTATCATACATTAAAAGGTAATACAGCCTTTTTTCCAGAGTATAAGGAATTTACACATTTCACTAAGTATTATTGTGAACTACTCAGGTATCCAGAAAAATTAGATCTTCATGATCCTATATTAATAAACACGATGAAAACTAATGCTACTCTTCTTATAACCATCCTTAATGTATCTGAAAGCATGTTTCATAGTGAAGGTAAAATAAATATAGATGAAATTGATAGATTGATTACGGACTTTGAAAACAATAATCTAGCCAATTATTAAAACTTTGGAATAAAAAAAATAGCACCGGAAGGATTTGAACCGTTCGATCTTTGGGTTTCTTATGAATTTAATCAATATGAGCCCAACGAGTTTACCACTACTCTACGGTGCTAATTAACAGCAAATAATTATTTCCTGTTACATTTTTCACGTATTCTATCTAAATAAAAACTTAGTTTGTTACAATGAGTTGATTGAAAATAAACATTATAGATTGACATTAATTTAGTAATTTAAATTTTAAAACAAAATTCGAAATAATTTAATACTGACAATCATTACAGATAAATTACAAATTTTATTTATCTAAATCTAGTTCCTCAAATAATTTATCTTCTTGTAAGCTAACATGGTGATATGTCTTTTCTTGCAGATATATCTTCATTACATCACTTCTAGTTATCCATCCAATAATTTTTGTGGAGTCTTCGTGTTCTACAACGGGCAATCTATTTACATTTAATTTAGTCATTTTTAATATCGCGAAAGATAAAGGACATTCTCCAAAAGTTGTAATAATTTTTTTAGAACATGCATTTTCTACACTCCAATCTTTTATATTTTGTTCCTCCAATGCTCTATTTACATCATGTTCGGTAATAATTCCAAATAAATGTCCATTTTCGACAACCGGAAATCCAGTATGACCGGATGTTTTCATTTCGGAGATAACAGTTTCTAGTCGATCCTTTGGATGGACTGTAATTGGTTTTGTTATCATAATGTCAGCAACTACAATGTTTTCAAGAAAGTCTTCTGATTCTCTAAATACAATTCCTTTTCGTTTTAATTTGATATCGTACATATCTTCATCAATAAAGAATCTGGTAACAATCCAAGAGGTAACTACTACAAACATTAAAGGAATAAATAATTTGAAATCACCAATCATTTCACTGGTCATAATAATTGCAGTCATTGGTGCTCGCGTACTACTTGCAAATAAACCACCCATACCTAAAACAGCAAAAATAGCAATTGATATTCCGCTATATCCGAATTTATAAAGAATTAAACCAAAAGCAGAACCAATCATCACTCCTTCAAATAAAGTTGGTGCAAATATACCTCCAGAACCACCAGATCCAAGTGAAAGAGAAGTTGCAATGAATTTTACAATTAAAATAATAATACTTGCTTGTAGTGTCAATTTCACTGCAAAAGCGTTATTTATAGGTTCATAAGTTGTACCGTTTACTTCATCATAAAATATTTCAATTATACCAACACAAATACCACCAATCGCAGGTAATATTATCTTGGAAATAGGTAATTTCTCTATTAAACCTTCAATAAAATAAAATCCTTTAACCCAAATAACAGCACAAATCCCCGTTATTATACCTAGAAGAATAAATAAGTGCAGATTTATTGGAATTTGTTGGGTTGTAATCAAATTTTCCTTTGGAAAAACAAATGCAGGATTCTCTTCAAGAAATAATTTTCCAATAGTTGTACCAACAACAGAACTCATAATTAGAGGTAACATAGAATGTGTTTTTTTATCTCTGGGAATTACTTCTAATGCAAAGAGAACTCCTCCCAAAGGTGCATTAAAAGAGGCTGCAACTCCAGCAGCTACTCCTGATAAAACAAGTACCTTGGTATCTTCAGGTCGTAATTGCATTTTTTGTGCAATAAAACTACCCATACCTCCACCTATCTGAGCTATAGGACCTTCTCTACCGGCAGAACCACCAGAGCCAATTGTTAATGCAGCAGTTATCATCTTTACAAAAGGAACTCGAGATCGCATTATTCCATTTTTCATATTTACTGCATAGATTATTTCAGGCACACCATGACCTCTTGCCTCATCTGCTAAGTAGTAAATCAGAATACCAACAAATAAACCCCCAAGACCAGGTGCAAGAACAGTAACTAGTTGACTTTGATTTGATGCGTGATATGGTATTTCAAAAAATACTTTCCTAATAAGGTCAATCAAATTCCTTAGAATAATTGCACCAAGACCACCAATAACACCAATTACTATGGATAAATAAATTAACTTGAATTCATCAGGTTGTAATTCTTTCTTTTTTTTGTTAAGATATTTAAGGATGAAATTTACTTTTGCCTGCAATTACTTTCCTTCTTCCTATACAATCTCAGTATGAATTTATAGTTTATTACTATTATTAAAAATTCTAATCAAATGAACAAAAATAAAATTCTAAATCAAAAGATAATCCGTTTTAAAATACCTTTTTGTTTTATTAAAAGGTTTATTAAAAAACCGATCATTATTCATGGCAAACTGTTATAATATCAGTTAAAATTTATTACTACATCTTCAATTTTAAGGTGTTGATATCATTTAGTCTTGGATTAGTTGAAGTTCATTCGAAAAAAAAAAGAAAAGTGGATTGACACTTTTCTTTTTTTTTATTATTT